>SVQW01000003.1 GCA_015065085.1 Oscillospiraceae bacterium
TTGTCTCTTTCGTTGTTCAATTTTCAAGGTCCGAATTCGTCTCCGCTTTCTTGCGGCGACTTGATTATTATATCACACTTTTTTTCGTTTGTCAATACTTTTTTGAAAAATTTTCAAAAAAATTTTTGACTTTCCTTTAAGCGTAATATCTTTTTTTACCCTCTTCCGAGGGGCTCTCTCTCGAGTGCTTGATTATTATAGCACAACGATTTCGTTTTGTCAATACCTTTTTTCGATTTTTTTGTCATTTTTCGATTATTTGATAAAACCAACAGAAATGGATATTATATTACAAAGGTTTTATACAATTATTACCCAAACAACATAGGGGGCAAAACATGGCAACCATCTGCATAAGACTTCTGATAATATATTTTGTAACAATAATATGTCTGCGTATAATGGGGAAACGCCAAATCGGCGAGCTCGAAATATCAGAGCTGGTGACCACCATTTTTATATCAGAACTCGCCGCAGCTCCTATCAGCGATGCCGGCACGCCTCTGCTTCACGGAATAATTCCTACCCTGTTATTGTTGTGCCTTGAAATTGTTCTTTCTTTCCTGGCAGTAAAAAGCAATTATTTCAAAAACCTGCTGGGGAAAAACCCCACATTCCTCATTGTCAACGGCAAAGTGGACCAAAAGGGCATGCAAAAAGTACGGCTCACTATCAACGAGCTTATGACCGAACTTCGCTTAAAAGATGTCAGCGACCCTTCGCAAGTCAATTATGCCATAATGGAACCAAACGGAAAAATAAGCATTGCTTTAAAATCTCAATTTCAAAATGCAACCCCGGAGGATCTTAAAATAAAAACCGAAGAAAAAGGGATTCACCATCTCATCATTTCCGACGGTGCAATTAACTTCAGCGCGCTGAGCGCCGCACGAAAAAGTCAGAAATGGTTACTGTCCTACCTTGAAAAAAAGAAGATCAAGCCAAATAAAGTATTCATGATGACAGTAAACGATGCCGATGAAACTTTTATCGTGATGAGGGAAAAAATATGAAGTCATTTTACACGGCTTGTGCAATACTTCTGATGTTATTAACAGCAGTAACTGTCATCTCTTCCAATACCGCAAAGGAGCTCGAGAGCTTTTACACCGCTATATCCGGTTTGCCCGCCACTCCGCCAAGCAGACCGGGCGACCGCACTCAAACACCCGAGCACTTATTGCACAAATGGGAAAGAGTCAAGTCATTCCTCTCTTTAACCACACACCGTGCAGAAATAATGCGCGCAGAACCCGAGTTATATAATATAAATGTATACTTTCACTCGGATACCATAGCCGAGTACAAAGCGGCACGCGAGCGGTTGCTTTGTGTCGTTCGTGCATTACTGGATACAGAACAACTGTGGTGGAGAAACATATTTTAGCATATAAACGCAAAAATGCTCCGCAATCGCGGAGCATTATTGTTGCGGCTGATGCCGATTAGTTCATTGCGTTGAGCTTTCTTGTGAACAAGCTCTTTCTTCTTGCGGCAGTATTTTTGTGCATGTGACCGTTAGCAACTGCCTGGTCAATAGACTTAACCGCCTGCTTGTAGGTCTGAACTGCCAGCTCTTTATTGCCTTCTGCAAGAGCCTTTTCGTACTTTTTAATGGTAGTTTTGAGTTCAGAAATAGTCATTTTATTCTGCAATGTTTTCTTAGCGGCTACGAGAACACGCTTTTTTGCGGACTTAATGTTCGGCAAGGAATTCACCTCCTAAATATAACAGATAGAATATCATGTAATATAATAACACATATTTTGAAAAATTTCAATACTTTTTTGAGAATTTACAAAAAAAAATATTAAAAACTTTCCCGCATGTCAATAATCCTTCCAAGAAGGAGTGATTTTTCTGATAAATATACGTACAGATATGGCATACGAAGTACACCAAAACATACTTGCATCAGGCAAAGGCAAGCCCGACGGTATAATAATGGAAGAGTTTTCCGACGATGGCATAATGGCAACAACAATACAAATCACAAATGAATCCGGTGAAAAAGCGTCCGGCAAGCCGAAAGGAAAATATATAACGGTAAAAACCGAACGGGATTTTACACCCAAACATTTCAGAATGTATTCAGAATTCCTGGCGCGTCGTATACGCGAGCTTTTGCCGTCGGATGCAGAAAACATACTCATCGCAGGGCTGGGAAATCGCTTTATAACGGCAGACTCAGTGGGGCCCAAGGCGATTTCGCACGTTATCGTGACGCGTCACATACGTTCTATCTGCCCCACAATATACCGCGACCTTTCACTCAGCGAGGTGGCGGCGCTGGCACCAGGAGTTTTATCGCAGACAGGAATAGAAAGCGGAGATATTATAAAAAGTATAATCGATGATATAAAGCCATCCTGTCTGATAGTGATTGACGCTCTTGCTTCACGTTCGCTTTCCCATCTTTCGTGCATGATACAGCTTTCTGATCACGGCATCGAACCCGGCTCGGGCGTTAATAATGCACGTCTGGCGTTGACCGAGGAAAAAATGGGGGTTCCTGTTATCTCCATCGGAGTGCCGACAGTTGTTGATATATCCGAAACTGCACCCGATATGGCACGAAAGCTGGGAATAGTATACGACAACCAGAAAGGTAATGGTTTGGAATGCTTCATAACGCTCAAAGAGAGCGACATGATAACCGACAACATGGCAAAGCTTATCGGATATTCGATAAACCTCGCCTTGCACACCGCCCTCACCTACGAAGAAATGCTGTCGATGTGTTCATAAAATCTCAGGAAACGCATATATTTTAACAAGTCCAAACAAAAGGAGACATACAAATGAGTAAACGAATATTGTCCGCGGTATCATTGTTTGCAATAATACCGCTTGTTATATTTTCTATGATATTTCCGTTGGCGGTGTTGTCGTTTTCCATTCTGAGAATAGACACGTTAGCGTTACGACTTCCTCACGAGACACCCGAAAACTCATCGGAAGAGCTGATCGACACCGCTTTTTTGCAGATACCGTCAAACGGGAGCTATCCCATGGGTGATTACATAACGGCGCTTATGCCTACGGACTGCGAAAAACTGACTGCCTTACCGCAAATCGCACTTATAAACGATTTATTGCCCGAGGATGCCAAAGAAATATTTCCAACCGACTTATCCCAAAACGGAAGTCCTCTGATAAATGACACAGACTTCAAGGTTGATATAGAAAACTCTATTTCAGCATTCGCCCCAACCAAGAAAACCGGAAACGATCCTTTGGTGCTGGTGCTTCACACTCACGCAACCGAAAGCTTCACAACGCCCGAAGAAAGCTACCGCATCATAAACTCCGACGGAACACAAAGCTGTTATTATTCTCCGTCACACACCACCACAAGAAGCATTGATAACACCAAAAACGTGGTTCACCTGGGAAAGCTTTTTTCAGAAAAGCTAAACACTCTGGGAATACCTACCCTGCACTGTACAGCGCAACACGACAACCCCAATTATAACAAATCCTACGCTAATGCACGCGAAACAATCAAAGGGTATCTGGAGAAATACCCATCCATAGAATATATTGTAGATTTACATCGTGATTCCATCATCAGAAGCGGCGGTGAAAAAATAAAACCGGTATGCACAATCGAGGATGAAAGCACCGCGCAAATAATGCTGGTGATGGGAAGCGGTGACAATCATCCGGATTGGCGCAAAAATCTTTCGCTCGCTTTAAAGTTCAAAACCACTGCCGATATTATGTACCCCGGCTTTTCACGTCCGGTTTACCTGCGTACGTGGAGCTTCAATCAGGAGCTTTGTCCGGGTGCGGTCATTTTGGAAGTGGGCTCCTGTGCAAACTCATTAAGCGAGGCAGAAAGTGCCGCAATACACGCAGCTGAAGTTTTCGCCCGGGCAATAATGCAATAGCCGAAAAGAAATTTTCTCGGCGGCATTAGTTCGACTTTTTTCGGCTATAACATATTGACAAAAAAATGAATTTATGCTAAAATTGTAAAATTGTGAGGGAGTAGCAAGCGCAAGTCGCAGTAAGTCAACACACTGACCTTTCGGTCTGGCTTACTTTAATATGCGAGACTCATTAATGGGCGACTGTGCGTGTAGTCTGTCAGCTTTCTGCGGGCACGGTAAAACGTGCCCTTTTTTGGAGGAAAAATGGAACTGAATTTTATCTTCTTCTTCAACAGTGCTCTTTTGGGAATCGGTCTTGCTATGGATGCGTTCTCCGTATCTCTCGCAAACGGGCTTAACGAGCCCTGTATGAAGCACCGCAAGGCATTGGGAATAGCCGCAGTTTTTGCTTTTTTTCAGGCATTGATGCCCCTTATCGGCTGGTGCTGCATACATACCATCGCACAGCACTTCAAGGCATTTGAAAAGCTAATCCCATGGATAGCATTGATACTGCTGTGCTTTATCGGCGGTAAAATGCTGTATGAGGGAATCAAGTGCAACGACGGTTGCTGTGAATGCTGTTGCAAGAGTCTGGGATTAGGCGCGCTTTTAATTCAAGGTGTTGCAACATCCATTGACGCCTTATCCGTCGGATTTACAATAGCGGATTATGATTTGTTTTCCGCATTGGTTGCCGCAGGAATAATATCTGCCGTAACATTTGCCATTTGTACCGCAGGTATATTCATAGGAAGAAAAGTGGGTACGGCGCTTTCTGACAAAGCAGGAATATTCGGCGGTGCAATTCTTATAATAATCGGACTGGAAATTTTTATAACAAGTTGGTTTTGATTAAAAATCGGTGGTGTTCAGAAGAACACCACCGATTTTTTAAAACAATGTGTAGTCGCTGTATTCACGTGCCGTTGTAATGATTTTATTAATTCTGTGGCAAAGTCCCGATTTTGAAATGGGTTTTTTAAAAAGCTTGCAAAGCTCGGATAATGTAAGCTCGGGGTTTTCCTCACGAAGCTTTGCGGTCTCCTTAAGGCTTTCGGGCAAGGATTCAAAAACACCCTGCTCGCGAAGATAAGCTATTGCCGAAAGTGATATCGCCGCCGCATCAATAGTCTTATTGAGATTTGCGGATTCAAAATTGCTCACGCGGTTAATGTTATTGATAATTCCTTTTTCAATCCGCGTTTCTATAACATCGTATGCGAAATTCTCTGCTCCCAAAAGCATAAGAAAATCCTCAATACTCTCACTGCCCTTGCAGTAAAGAACATAGTACGAGCGCCTCGTTGTTTTCTTTATGTCAATCCCCGCCTCTTCCAGAAGAGAAAACAGCTCACCGCTTAAAGTCATACGGCTGGTTGAAAATTCAAGATGATAACTTTTCTGAGGCGAATGAATGTTTCCGCACGCTACAAAAACACCCCGTAAAAAATACTGACGACAATCAGCATCCGGCCTTTTTTTAATGCGGTAAACCGAAACATCCTCAGATGTATAACCGAAATTATCGGTTATTTTTTTTATGTCTTCAGCCTTGTCGACAGAAATAGTATAACAAAGCCCATCACCCTTTTTGCGCTCCGTGATTTTTATGTCAGCGTCAAAGCAATTTATCAGGACATAGGCACACACTTCCAGAATATTACTGTTCTCACATTTGAGTATTATTCTTTCAAAGCCGAATTCCCCCGAAAAAAGCAATATGCCATACAAAAAGAATTTTGCCTTTTCGTAGTTGGACTCAGCCTTGAATTCCTCCCAGGACTTTTCGCACAAAAAATTCTTCACCTGTTGAGAATAAGTCATCAGCATATATATCTGACCTCACATTCCAGCTCAACAGAAAAATTCTTATACACTTCATTTTTTACATACTCAATCAGCTTGAGAATATCATCGGTGGTGGCATTGCCTGTATTTATAATAAATCCCGCATGCTTTTCAGAAACCTGTGCACCACCTATGGCATATCCCTTAAGTCCGCAATCGCTTATCAGCTTACCCGCAAAATTATTTGGCGGACGCTTGAATATACTTCCCGCACTGGGGTACTCAAGAGGCTGTTTATCGCGGCGTTTGAACATATTCTCATCCATTTTAGCTTTTATTTCGCGGGCATCTCCCTGCTTCAAGCGCATGGAACACTCAACTATTATTCTGTCACTGTCAACATAAGCACTATGGCGATAAGAAAAATCATGTTCTTCCTTAGCGATGGTGTGCACGGTTCCGTCTTTTGCAACATATGTGCTGGTTTCCACGACCTGCGCCATTTCTCCGTCATATGCGCCGGCATTCATATACACCGCGCCGCCCAGAGTCCCCGGAATACCGTAGGCAAACTCAAGACCGCTGAGCGAGTTTTTATACGCCGTTCCCGCAATACCGGTTATACCCGCTCCGCACAATGCGGTTATGACATCATCACGGACCTCAACATTTTTCATAGCTGTTGTAAAAACAACACTGCCGTCATACCCGTTTTGAGGGAAGAGCACATTCGAGCCGTTGCCCAGAACGCAGTACTTCGAGTCGCCAAGAATCTGAATAACCTTTGCCATGTCCTCCACAGTTTTCGGAAACACACCAATCCGGCAAGGGCCGCCCGTTTTGAACGAGGTATAATCACTCATAAGAATATTTTCTTTTATAATTCCGCTGTATTGAAATTCCTTTTGCAAAATTTCAGTCAAATTATTCAAAAGGTACCTCCGGTTAAAACTATATTCCCAGCATTGCCGCGCCTATGATTCCCGCATCGTTGCCAAGCTGTGCAATAACAATTTTTGTATCGGGAACGTTTTCGGCGGAATACTGTTCGCGGTAAACTATTTCCTTTACAGGGTCCAAAAGATAATCGCCTTCATTGCATACACCGCCGCCTATACTGAGCACCTCGGGCTGGAATATGTTTACGATGTTTGTAAGACCGCAGCCCAGCATTTTTATATACTCATCAACTACTTCTTTTCCCGCCTTGTCGCCTGCGCGGGCCGCCTTGAACGCGGTTTTTCCGCTTATCTTTTCAATATTTCCTTCGCACATATCCCACATAACGGTATTCTTGGTTTCCAGCATTTTTTCTTTTGTGGTAAGTATAAGTCCCGTAGCACTGCTGTAAGTTTCCCAGCATCCGCGTCTTCCGCAGGTGCACTGACGTCCGCCCTGAACAATAACAATATGTCCCAGCTCACCTCCGGCGCAGTTAAAGCCGGTATAAACCTTTTTGTCAATAATTATACCGCCTCCGACACCCGTACCGAGCGTTATCATAACGGAGCACTTACTGCCTGCCGCCGCACCAACCTCTGCCTCGCCCTTTGCCGCCGCATTGGCATCATTGGCAATATATACCTTTTCAATGTTAATGTACTTTTTCAAAATTTCCACAATCGGGAAAAAGCTGAACGGAAGATTGTTGGCGTACTCTACTCTGCCCGCCTCATTGTTGGCAATACCGGGAGTGGATATTCCGCAGAATGCAATATCCGATACCTTAAGACCGGCTTCATCTATAACCTTGTGGCACAGCATAGCCATATCCTTAACTATTTCCTCGGGGGCACGCTTAGCCAGCGTGGGAGTAGATGCCTTTTTGATAATTTTGTTATCGCTCACAACACCAACTGCGATGTTGGTTCCGCCTAAATCAATTCCAAGTGTATACATAATTATATTCTCCTCAAATAATATTTATTATCAACGATTAATGTCACTATCGCTTATGCCCATAAGCTTTTTATTGAATTCCACTGCGGTATTATATCCCATCTTTTTCTGACGGTTGTTCATAGCGGCTATTTCAAATATAATCGCCAGATTTCGGCCGGGCTTCACAGGGATGGTAATGCTGGGAACCTGAATTCCCATTATCTCAGTATATTCCGTATCCATTCCCAAGCGATCATAGAATTTACCATCAACCCAGTTTTCGAGATTTATAACAAGGTCAATTTTTTCAGTCATTTTTACGGCACCCATACCGAATATACGTCTTACATCCACTATTCCTATACCGCGAAGTTCAACGTAGTGACGAATTATTTCCGGTGCGGATCCTACCAGGGTTTTTGCCGAAACCTTTTTTATTTCCACTGCATCGTCCGCTATAAGTCGATGACCGCGTTTCACAAGTTCAATAGCAGTTTCACTCTTACCGACTCCGCTGTCGCCAAGTATCAGAATACCCTCACCGTACACCTCCACAAGTACACCATGTCGTGTGATGCGGGGAGCAAGCTGAATATTAAGATATGCAATATACGCCGCCATAAAAGCCGTGGAACGTTCCTGTGTTTTCAATATGGGACAGCCGTATTTTTTTGCCGCTTCCACAACATACGGAAAAACCTCAAGAGCGCTGGTAAAAATCAAGCAAACAGGTTTTGCGGCAAAAAAAGCTTCAAACATTTGCCGGCGTTTTTCTTCAGGCTGGTCAAGTACATACTCGTACTCAGTCAGACCGATTATTTGGGTACGTTCATTATCGAATCGATCGAAAAAGCCCGATAGCGGAAGTCCCGGACGGTTGACGTCGTTCTTGAGTATCTTGACTGACTTACCGTTTTCGGGAAGATATACCTCTTCCAGTGCGAATTCTTTAATTATTTGCTCCAGTGTCACAAAGTATTGTTCATTTTCCATACGATCACCTCACTATATATGTGAAAAGCAGATGCCCGTATTGCAGCTTTATTTATATAACGGTGCACCGTGCTTTCGTATTGCGAAAATATGAAAACCAAATTTCCGCTTACATACAAAACCATTTATATAATTATACATCAAATATATAAATTTTTCAACATTTTTGATTAAATTAACAAAAAAATAAAAGCAGTCCGTCGGACTGCTTTTATTCTTATCTGATGTAAATTATCTTCTCTTCTTGATGGAGAGAGCTGCACCTGCAGAAGCTGCCATAGTGATAAGAGCAGCAATCATGCCTGCATCAGCGGTAACAGGAGCGGTAGCTCCGGTAGCACCGGTGGAAGTTGCAGGAGTGTTGGAGGTTGCGGGAGTGGTAGTGGTGCTGGTGGTTGCAGAGCCTGCAGCAGCTGCACCGGTAGCAGAAGTAGCGCTGATGCGCAGACCGTTGTTACCGCAGAGATCTTCATCTGCAACAGAGCCCTTACCAAGAATAGCTACGCCCCAGCTGAGCCAGCCGTTGTAGCCGTCTTCTTCGTTATCAGCCATAACACGTGCGATGGTAGCACCGAAGAGGTCGCCAACCTTAACGCCGCCTTCTACACCGAGGGATTCCCAAGGAATAGCGATTTCGTAGGTGGTGAAGCCCTTGTCGCGCTTAACATTGTACTTAGCGCCGGAAACAGGCTCGCCTTCGCATACAGGGCTGAAGAATGCCCAGGAAGAAAGGGTGTTACCTTCGCCGCTTACGAGACCGAAAGACATATTGGTGTAATCTTCACTCCAGGGATTCTGGAGATCGTCGTTAACGTCAACGCCCTGAGGGTCAAAGCCCATCTGTACAACGTCACCGTTCCAAAGTGAACCTTCACTTGCGGCAAGTGCATGATAAGTATCGGGCAGATACATACCTACGTAGTAGTAGTTAGCATCCCAACGGAGCCACAGGTCAAACCAGATGTTTTCCTCATCTTCTTCAACGCCGTGAGCATCGCGGTACTCTGTGGTAGCCTGCTCGGGAGTAACCTTAACGGTGGGCTTGCCCCATTCAGCTTCGGTGATAACACCGTCGATCTTGGGAGCGGTAGTGAACTGGAGTACTTCAACTTCTTCGTTAGGTATTTCAGCATTTACAACCATAGCCATGGAGCAAAGCATCATAACTGCGAGAAGTACAGCTAAGAGTTTTTTCATTTCGTTTTCTCCTTAAAAAATATTTTGATAGCAACCTATCATTGTGAATATGATACTACAAAAATGAATTATTGTCAAGTGAATTTTGTAATTTTTGAAGGCGAAAAAAGTCAAAATCGTTTTTTTCGTGTTTTTCGCCAAAACAGTTTTGCTTTTTTGTGCATTATATCAAAAAGCGCATCCGATACAAAAAGCAGGCTGAGGGTTCAGCCTGCTTTTTAATAAGTCAATTCAATTATTTTCTTTTCTTAAAGGTAAGAACTGCGCCTGCGGATGCTGCCATGGTTGCGATGATGCCGATGATGCCGGCGTCAGCAGTCTGGGGTGCGGAAGCAGTACCTGCGGGAGCGGTAGTTGTAGATGTAGCGGGAGCAGTTGCACCAACTGCGGGAGTAGCGCTGAGAAGCAAACCGTTGGAACCGGAAGCAATCTCTTCGTCTACGATATTCTTACCAAGAATACCTGTACCCCAGGTAATCCAACCGTTGCAGGGGTCATCCTCATCACCGTCGGACATAACACGTGCGATGGTAGCGCCGTAAACGTCGCCGACCTTAACGCCGTTTTCCACGCCGATAGCGGTCCACGGAATAGCAAGCTCGTAGGTGGTGTAAATGCCGTTGCGCTTGATGTTGTACTTAGCGCCTTCAACCTGGCCACCTGCGGAAGGACCGTACCAAGCCCAGGAAGAAAGTGTGTTACCCTCACCGCTTACAAGGCCGAAAGCCATGTTGGTGTAGTTATCACTCCAGGGCTCCATAACGTCTTCATTAGCAAAAGGACCTTCGGGGTCAAAGCCCATCTGTACAACGTCGCCGTTCCAGAGATTAGTTTCACTTGCGGGGAGGTAGTGGGTGGTATCGGGCAGATACATACCGATGTAGTAGTAGTTAGCGTCCCAACGCAGCCACAGGTCAAACCAGATGTTTTCCTCAGCTTCTTCAACGCCGTCCTGGTCAACATAGTCTGTTGTCTTCTGGTCGGGCTGAACTCTTACGGTGGGCTTGCCCCATTCAGCTTCGGTGATAACACCGTCGATCTTGGGAGCGGTGGTGAACTGAAGCAGTTCAACTACTTCATAGTCTCTTTCCGCATTTACGAAAACTACCAGTGTGGACAGCATCATAACTGCGAGAACAACTGCTAAAAATCTTTTCATTTCTGTGTCTCCTTCAATATTTTGTTTTTGATAGTGTTGTTGCACTGTATACATAATAACATATAGCATTCAAAATGTCAAGTGATTTTTTTAACTTTTAAGCTTGAATCAAGCCGACAATTATATTTTTGTATATCTGCACCAAAAACGCGAATTAATTTTGTATATATTGGCAATGCTTGTAAAAGATATTGACAAACCGGGGCAAAACAATTATAATTGATGTACAGTACAAAGGAAAGAGGAACACTGTATGCTCTATGACGTAAATCTTCACAGCATGCTGATTAAAGAAGAATATTCCGCTCTCATAAAACCCTTGCGCGAAAAAATCTCTATGCTGGGGCAAATGGTAAAAAATGCGAAAATACCCGTAATCATTATTTTTGAGGGCTGGGGAGCCTCAGGAAAAGGAAGCTTTATTTCTGATATAATCGAAAATCTTGACCCCAGAAATTTCAAAGTCCACTCCATTGATGCACCGACAGACACAGAAAAGCGTATGCCTCCGCTCTGGCGTTTCTGGCAACGAATTCCCTCGGATGGTCAGATTGCGCTTTTCGACCGAAGCTGGTATTATGACGTTTCCGTCGGAAAGGTCGAAACCAACGGCGATGACGAGACAACGCATGAATACCTCAACAACATTCGCCTTTTCGAGCGTCAGCTCGCCGATAACGGTTACCTGATAATAAAGCTCTTTTTACACATCGGCAAAGAGGAGCAAGCCAAACGTTTCACCAAGCTGAAAAAAGACCCCGCCACCGCCTGGCGCGTAACAGAACGAGATATAAAACGCCACAAAAAATACGAAACTCATTTTGAAGCATTTGACAATATGCTTACACGCACCGACACATCTTATGCTCACTGGACGGTAGTGGAAGCAAATGACAGAAAATTTGCCAGAGTTAAAATATTTAACACCATAATTTCCGAAGTAGAAGCCGCAATAGAGCGCAAGAAGCTTCCCCTCGATGCCTCGGAGGAAATTCCGGCACCGGTGTACAGCCTTGTGCATGCTCCAAAGCTTGAAGAATATTCTTTGGACAAAAGCATCGACCCCGATGATTACAAGGAAATTCTGAAAAAAGAGCAAAAAAAGCTGAGAACGCTTCATAACATCATATATCAACGTAAAATACCCATCATAATTGTATATGAGGGCTGGGATGCCGCAGGAAAAGGCGGAAACATCAAGCGCATAACTCAAGCACTTGATCCCAGAGGCTTTGAGGTGGTGCCCGTAGCCGCACCGAATTCCGCGGAGCTTGCCCATCACTATATGTGGCGTTTCTGGAACAATCTGCCCAAAACGGGTCATATCCAGATATTCGACCGTTCCTGGTACGGCAGGGTAATGGTAGAAAGAATTGAGAAAATCACTCCCCCTTCACTGTGGCGCATAGCCTACAACGAAATCTGTGAATTTGAAAAATATCTTCACGACTGGGGTGCCATTATTGTAAAGTTCTGGATTCACATCGACAAGGAAGAACAGCTCAGGCGCTTCACCGAGCGTCAGAACGTCCCCGAAAAGAACTGGAAAATAACCGACGAGGACTGGAGAAACCGTGAAAAATGGGATATGTACGAAACGTGCTGTAACGATATGCTCAAATACACTTCCACGGATTTTGCCCCCTGGACGGTAATAGAATCAAATGACAAGAAGTTTGCCCGAATAAAAGCAATAAAAACACTGATAAACGCCATTGAAAACAGACTTGACAGAGAGGATAACATATTCTGATGAACTACAAAGAACTTTACGACACACTCCCCAATATAGAATGGGTCGACCTTTCCGACCCCGCCACCAAGGATGACATTGCCTCCGTGAAAGCTCAGCTGGGTGTATACCTGCCGGAAGACTTATATAACTTCTACCTGGAATCCGACGGAGACGGATGTGCAATATTCCCGGTAACTCGCCTCATTTCTGAAAACCGTGACATCCGAAAGCTGGCCGAAGGTGTTTACATGCCTCTTGACTGCCTGCTGTTCTTCGGTGACAACGGCTGCGGAGATTACTTCGGCTACCCAATTATAGGCGGAGAAGTCGAAGAAAACCGCATTTTCATGTGGAATCATGACACCGACGAACGTCTTTATATCTGCAACACTCTGGAAGAATTCATAAACCTTTACTACGGTGACGAAGCCACAGGCGACGAAGCATTGGGAAAAAGAATGTAACGCAAAACAAAAAGCAGTTGATACCCCGTCAGTGCTGACGGGGTATCATTTTTTCAGAAGTAAAACAAAAACAATACGCATCCATGTCGTAAAGCTCACGTCACAATCTATCGCACAACAACAAATTGCATTAAAAAAATCGGCTTTGAATATGCGAAGTGTCCTTAAGGACAGTAATTAAAAAAGGCAGAAACAATTGATTTTGTTTCTGCCTTTTTTGTAGGTACGATGCTACATCGTACCGTTTAAGGTCTTAGGATATCCTAAATGTTTTGGAAAATGGTATACATTTTCCCTGCTTGTTAAAGTACCGGACATAAAAAGATACTTATCTCACTTTGAGTTCTGATAAAATTCGAGCTGCCTCAGCGATGTTATTTGAGGTAAACATTTTGCACCCGTAATCAATTGCTGTTTTATAGTTCTCAATATTGTCCGGAATACAAATGCAAGGAATAATATCGTTTTTTACACAGTAATCAAAATTCTCCTTAAACTCAATAGGATTGCGTCCAACTTCATTGGGATAGAGACAACACCAGTCAAAAAGCTCGGTTTCGTCAATTTCGGACAAGTCGCATGAACGTTTGCATTTGTATATGCCTTGTCCGTGAATTGGGAACTTGTTTCTGTACTTCTTATAGATATATTCTAGAACTTTTGCACTGAATGAATTCATCATAGATCTATCAACCATATCGTATTCATCAATCAGCTTAACAAGCTTATCCACAACTTCAAATGCAGTATCGGTATCAAAATCAGTCGGATAAACCTTAAATTCCCAGTTTACCATTATATTGGCATTTTTAATATACTCAAGAAATTCTCTTACAGTAGGTATTTTAGCTATAACAGGATTTTTAAAAGTACACCCTGCATCAAGGCTCCTGATTTCTAAAAGCGACATTTCATCAACATTTTTATCTATTCCTGTTGTGCGAAGTGCGCTTCTGTCGTGCATCAACACAAGTTCTCCATCTTTACTCATCCTGACGTCTGTTTCAATCATATCTACCCCAAGTCTGACTGCTGATTCAAAAGCCGGCATTGTATTTTCGGGATAATTAAATCTGTCCCCTCGATGTGCTGCTAAAATAATTCTTGAACCATTCATTTGTTTTCCTCCCTAATTACTGTTCTGCGTAATCTCATAAGTGTCAGCCTATTGCGTACAAGTGGTGAATATTCCAAAAGCAAATTGCATTTTTCTTCCTGTACATCAATATCGCCAAGATCAGATTTTACTCCAAGCACTTCGTATTTTTCAATTAACTCTTTGTATGTGGGAACAGTATCTATTATACTACGGATTTTATCCCATTTTTCCTCTATAAGCTTTGCAGTTATACCCAAAGCGCAGTCATTTGAATTTTCTGCAATTATAGCATCACTTAATTTTTCTCCAAACATATCTTTAACATAATCGGTGCCTGCCTTACGATAATCTTTCCATTTTAAATTGCTGTTTTTAATTTGATGATATTCCTTGCAAGCAATTAATGTACCTACACCAACTTTTTCTCCGTGTAATGCATCAGATTTTACAGCCAAGCCCTCTGGTTGCATTTCTATTAAGTGGGAAATGTGATGTTCTGCACCCGAAGCACAGCGTGAATTGCCAAGCATCTGCATTGCAAGTCCTGACATTAAAAGCCCATATGTAAGCTTTTCATAAGCAGTTATATCACCGACTTTTATTGCTCTTGCACTTTCTGTAACAGCTTTTGTTGCATCCATAGTTATATCGTGTATGGTCGCGCAAAAATATTCATTTGTCAATGTATGTGCTATTTTCCAATCTGCCAAAGCTATAAATTTTCCAATCATATCTCCAAAACCGGATTTTGTGAGAAACATCGGCGCTTTTGATATAATACCGAGGTCTGCTATAACAATTTTGGGGGCAACTGCTTCAAATGTCTTTTTAAAACCGTCCCATGTCATTGCGGCAACAGATGAACAAAATCCGTCAACGCTTGCGGCAGTTGGACAAGACACAAAAGGAACCCCTTTTTTATAAGCACAATAACGAGTTATGTCATGGATTGTCCCCGAACCAACAGCAAGCATATAATCGCAATTTTCCGGAATCTGTTCCAATGCCATAGCCACTCCATGATTGTCCGCGTGAAGATTTTCGGGGAGTAGGATAATTTCCTTATCCGCTGCCGGACGTACTCCTTTTGTAGCGTTGTATGTATTTATATCATATATAGCAACCGAAAACCCTTTTAGTCCGCATTTTTCAATATACTCATCAGCATTCACCAGACAACCGGATTCAATCACACAAAACTCTGTTTCCATTTTATGTTCATTCCCACAAGAACATTTACCGTTATATTTTTGACTGTCTATTATCATTATTTACACTCCTTCTGTCCATAATAAGCATTTTCTCCGTGTTTTCTGAGATAGTGTTTATCAAGAAGTTCTTTCTGGAATTTCATATCAGGTTTCATCATAATAGTATGCCATGCCATCATTGCTACCTCTTCCAAAATAATTGCGTTTTTCACAGAATCTTTCGCATCCTTTCCCCAGGTAAAAGGGCCGTGAGAATATACGAGAGCCCCAGGAATGCTGCAAATAGTTTCTTTGGTGAAAAGCTCTGCAATAACTTTACCGGTTTCAAGTTCATATTCCCCTGTTATCTCGGCGGCAGTCATCTTTCGGGTGCAAGGAACAGCCCCGTAAAAAGCATCGGCATGCGTTGTACCAAGCACCGGAATATCCATTCCGCATTGCGAAAAAATTGTTGCCCATCTTGAGTGGGTATGGGTGATTCCACCAATTTCGGGGAAACTTCTGTATAATTCTAAATGAGTGGGGGTATCAGAAGAAGGATTCCATTTACCTTCAACCACTTTCCCGGAAAGGTCAACTACAACCATATCATCGACATTCATGTTTTCATAATCCACGCCTGACGGCTTTATTACAACATAGCCGGTTTCTCTGTCAAGTTCCGAAACATTTCCCCAGGTTAGCGTAATTAGCTTTTTATTCTTCAAAGTAAGATTTGCTTTAAGCACTCTCTCTTTTATACTTTCCAACATTATATCACCTCATATTGACTTATTATTTTTTTATGGTATAATTATATAATATGATTGTTTGTTTTCAATATTTGGCGATAAACTAGAAAAACAATCATATAAAATTATAAAATGAGCAAAAAAGGTGTTAAAATGAGCACTTCAAAAAGACAAGAACAAATTCTTGAATTACTGAACAAAAATGGATTTATGACGGTAAAGAAACTTTCCCAATTAACATATACTTCCGAATCAAGTATTCGCCGTGATTTAACCAAACTGCAAAATATGTATTTTATCAAGCGCACACACGGAGGAGCTAATATATTAAATGCTAATCAGGTAGCTCCGCTTCAAAATCGCCTGTCACAGAATACCGCTGCAAAACGTAAAATCGCAAAAAAAGCCGAACATCTCATTTGTGATGGGCAGATTATCATGTTAGATGGTTCAAGCACTGCCGGTTTCTTAATTCCATACATTGCAAAGCATAAAGATATAACTCTTTTTACAAACAACATGATTACGGCTCTCAATGCCATAAACTATGGTATTAAAACACATTGTGTCGGTGGTGGCAGTGTAAATAACTCCGCCGTATTATCAGGACCTCAGAGCTACAGAGTGATTTCAGAAATTCATCCGGACATTTTGTTTTTCTCGTCTTATGCGCTGGATAAAAACGGAATTATTTCTGACCCTACAGAAGAAGAAAACTATCTTCGTTCTCTTATGCTGGAAAATACTAAACAAAGTGTTTTTTTATGTGACAGCGAAAAATTCAACAGAAAATCACTATATACACTCGCATCAATAAATGATATTGATATCGCCATATTTGATACAGTCTGGAAAGAATTAAATTCAAAATGTAAGATACTTTGAGAAGCGGTTCAATTTGTTTAAACAAAAAAGGAACAAGAATCAAAATTTGAATTCTTGTTCCTTCTTTTATAATATGAAATAACTGTCCCTAAGAACACTCCGCATATTCAAAGCCGATTTTTTTATTATTCTTCTCTCAGCTTTCCGAAGCGAATCGCGTAAAAGCTGTTTATTCCCTCGCAGGCTGTAAATCCGATATGAAGCTTTTCGGGCATTTCAAACGGAAGCGCTACGCTGAATTCACCTATTCCGCCTTTTATCATTCCCTTGTCAAATTCGGCGCGGATAGTGATTTTTTCATTCTCGGGCACTTTAAAATATGTTTTAGCCATTGCTTTTGATACCATTTTTCCGTCAGCGCCCCGGATATCCCATACGTTAAGTCCGTTTTTATAGCCGCAAAATTCATAGTGATGTCTGTATACGTTGAGCCCTTCGGCTGTTGTATCCCATTCATTGGTGAAAACCAGGCAGGGCGCGCCGAATACTTCGAACTTGCAATCCAATTCAACCCACAGGTTATCGGGCTTGAAGCCTTCCTTACTGATAACGCTGATGTACTCCCATGCATCGACAATTGCCTGTTCCTTGGGAAGCAGCTTATTCATAAGGCAGTCCTCCTTATGAATGAAATCCAGCGGAATATCCCATCCGCGCCTGTGAGTTATGCAATAATGCCAATCATCCTTGTTGAAGTGTTTTGCGTCAAGTAAAAACTCTTTCATCTGTATTACCTCTCATTTTAATTAATAACTTTAAGAATTACCGTCCTACGGTAACAAATACGCCCTCGCCATCGGGGATGGAAATTGTCACGTTTCCGTTTGCATCGGCTGTGTATATGTCAGAATAACCGTTTTCATATGCCGTAACGCACTCATTTTTCTCCACATTCAACGTTACATTCACGGTGCCGTTGTCATTTTTGTCAAACGGATCCCGGCAATTAACCAGCATAAGGGCTTTTGAATCACCATCCTTGGCGGTAAAACACCCCACAAGGCATCCCGCGTCACTTGTAACTTCAATTCCGTCGATACCGTCAAAGCCGTCACGTAACGCATTGCGTTCATTCTGGGCTGCAAACTGAGTCGTGATATTTGATGCGGTATTTGCGTTTTGTCCTACACCGTAAGTACCCAGATAGTCATATTCCATGAATACATCGCCCATGCGGTGTATTTCTTTGTTGGCACTCTGAGCATAGTAATAGGTCGGGTTCTTTTCGCCTTCGGTAGTAATACAGCTTGTGGAATCATCCCACCAGCCGGGAATGTAGCAGGCATGAATTATAAAATTGGTACCATATGCCATGCAAGTGTACATCTGCCACTCCAATTGCCGCGCCGTTATCGCCTTATTTTCTGTCCATGCACCCGTTTGTATTATCACCCACATATCTCTGTCATTATCACGGCATGCTGCCGCAACCTCGTCGAGATTCTGCAGATACTTCACGAAGCTTCCTTCGCTTCCCAGAGGGTAGTTATCAAAGCAGATATAGTCCACATCCACCTTTTCCACGAACTCATCCACATATTGCTTATATGTAAGAGTGCCAAGCTGAGACAGTGCGGTAGGGTCATCGGGATTATACAGCTTACCGTAATTCGGGTAAAGATTTACCAGAGGAAATGTTTTGCCCTCGGTAAGTCTTATATACTCCTGATATACAGCATTGATGCCCTCGTAGTCCAGTGCACTGGGCTCGTCGACGATATAATCCGAAACAATAATCTCGCTCTTGTTTGCCCCGGCAAGCTCCTGTGCAACATCTTCGGGGGAATGCAAATCGTCATACGTTCCTGCATTTTCACCGTTATCACCCCACCAGGAATGTAAACGCGAGCCGGGTATGAAAGCCATATTGTACTCTTCCAGAAGCCTGAGAAGCTCTTCGTCGGCGGAGCCTGACATCAGTACATCAACATCCATATCTGCAAGGTTACGTATATTCTGCGGAGTATAGAGATAGTCATTGTATCCGAAAGCACCGATAAGGAATTTTTCCCGGTCAAAGCGATGGGAATAGTTCGCTCCCACCACGCCCTTTATAACGCGCGAAAGTACCGTCGCGGTTTCGGCGCGGGTAAGAAGTCCGTACGGGTCAAACATTCCTTTATCCACGCCATTGACCAGTCCCGCACGGGAAATATATTCTATCGCCTCACGTTCCTCAACGGCACAATCGGATATATCTGCAAAAGTATCATAAAATCCGGGAGATTTCACATCAAAGCGGTAGCAGTCTATATAGTTATAAACCGCTGTCGCCATGTCCAAACGTGTCATTGGGGCTTCGGGCATAAATTCGTTTTGTGTAACACCTTCAATTATACCGTTATTTGCTGCCCACTGAATATAAGGAGCATAATACTCGTTTTCCGAAACATCCGAAAAAGCATTTTGGGTATACAAATCGGTGTCAATTCCGTGCATACGTCCCATCGCTGTCGCAAACATACCGCGGGTGACGGGCATATCGGGTGAAAATTCGCCCTCATCGGTACCGCACAGCACACCGCGCGATGCAGTATAGTTTATATTCTCCTCGCCCCAGTGTCCTGCAATATCATCAATGGAAACATTCACACCTCTGATGCTGTATTCACCGGGAAATTCTGCCACATAACGCACATATCCCGCCACATTGACATCGGAAAGCGCGACAACGTTTTCATTTCCGTCCTCATCCGAGTAAACCACAACATAGCTGTCACATTCACCTTCGGGAAGGGTAACATCAGCATCATAATCATAAATGCTGTAACCGTAATTCAGCTTTCCCGGCAAAATTGTCGTTTTATATTCATCCGTGCGACGCTCGTACAGCCTGTTAAAGTCCGCCAGGGATTCGTCGGCATTCAAAAAATCCTGCGCCTCTTTTTCCGTTTCAAAAAATCCGATTCTGGCGATTATAAAGCTGTCACCCACATCGTTCCAATTCAGAAGATCAAGCCTTGCCGAGGTTATTGTACCGCTCCAATTGTCACAGGATGACATATCAAAAATAAGATCACGATAAGTGCCGTCAGGATATATATACGCGGATACTGCCCTGTCCTGGCTGAAATTCGTGTCACCCTCGGTTTTAAAATAAAGATATGCGGAATACCTGGAATTGTTATTTACCGACGATGCATTATATCTCACTGCCGCATATTGGAAGGATGCATCGAATTTCTGCATTTTGTTATCATATTTCGACTTGAAATCTATTATAAGCTGTGCATCGCTCGTCGATGCATGGTAATTGGAAACTCCGAACGTTTCGTCCGCCTCTGCATTTTTAGTATACCAATAATGTGAGCCATCGCCGTCCTCGCCGAATATCCACTGCGGAGCCGGCTTTGAGCTGATCTCCGGGAGCTTCTGCTTATCCAGAAACTTCTGCGCTTCTTCACGTGTTTTAAACAGTCCTATACGTCCTATGTAAAAGTTATCGGGAACATCCGTTCCGCCGTTCTGAGGGTCAAGGCGAAGAATGGTAAGCAGCCCGTTCCAGTTTGCGTTTACCGTCATATCGACAATGTAGTCGTTCCATTCACCGCCGCTTTTGATATCGAACTTTACAAATTTCGTGTCCGAAAGCTTAACATCCTTGCTTGTGGCAAAGAATACCAGGCCATGGTTTAAAGAGGTATCCGTGCACATGTTGAAAGCCACATATTTATATTCCGAGCAGGAATATCCCCCGGGGATATTCTCATTGACCATTATCGGGTCGTTGCCGTAATTCCTGAACAGCATTACATTCTCGAACGGTTTTGCCGAAGCATTGATATAATCCCATTTACTGAAATTCTTTTCGTCGTCAAATGTCCAGTATAGTCCGTCTATTGCCTCGTCAGCCTCACCGCCCAGAAAAGCCTCTGCCGCCTCAACGGTCTTAAAAACACCCAGGCGTTCCAGCATCAGCTGTGCATCGACAAGAGTATGATCGTTTTGCAGGTCATGGCGAAGCATATTCAGCTCGCCCTTCCAATTCGCATTGGACGACATGTCGATTATGTAGTTATTCCACTGTCCGTCAGCAATCAATCTGTACGAAACATGATTGTCATTAGTAAGTGTGGAATTGGTATCGGTGGTAAAAAACAGCGCACCGTTCTGATGAGTTGTATCGGTCTTGAACCTGAATGCCACATACTTGTATTCCGAGCAATTCACTCTCTCACCTGAAGAAAGGACTCTTTTTATATTAGGATCCGTGCTTGTGGCATTCATGCTGAGAACACCGTCTTCACATGAAACTTCACAACCGTTGGCAGTCCATTTTTCCACTTCGCCCGGCTTGTTGAATACCCACTGCGGTTCAAAGCATGGACACACCTGCTCATCGAGAAAGCTTTGCGCTTCGGCTTTTGAGTTAAAGACGCCTATTCGTCCCACGTATGCCTGCGTTCCGACAGGCAGTGTGCCGTTTACAGGGTCAAGACGTAAGGCTGTCAGCGTTCCCTCCCACAAGCCGTGAGAGTATTCCGACATATCAATAATATAGTCATGCCATTTGCCGTCACCCGTTATACCGAATTCGGAATACTCCGGCCCCTTAGGTCCCGGATTCACCGATGTTCCGAAGAATATGCCGCCGGCTTTCATTTCAGTCACGGTTCTGATGTTGAATGCCACATACTTATACTCCGAGCAGTCAACCTTTTCCTCTGCCGTAAGCTTTTTTGTCATCCAGAAATCATTGGTACCGGCAGTAAGCAGAAGAACATTTTCATACATCTCACTACTGCAACCTTCAAAAGCCCAGCCGGCAGTTTTATCGGCACTGTCAAAAACCCACTGTGGAGATGCCGATACAAATAGTGAGAATACAGCCGCAAAAAATGCGAACATTAAAAGCAGTTTGATTTTTTTCATAACAGACCTCATGATTTGCTTCTATCGAAATTCACGTGCATATATCATTATAATTATATCACAAAACAGATGTCAAATCAATACAGATGCACATTTTGCGTCGATATTGTGATGTGTGCACATATGTAAACAGCCGATTTTGGACATATTGAATAATGTTTTTCGTGTTTAAAAATTTATTGTTAAATAAATATTGACTTTTTTCGACATTCATTATATAATAACGTAAAGAATTTTTTTGAGAGGTAACATATGTCAATAACATCCGCCAATCAAAAGAGAAAGCGTCGACGCGGAGACCGTGCTGACGGAAGACTTTTACGTACCGTTTCCCCCATGTCTCTGGTAGCGCTGTATATCATGAAAGAACGCAACGATGCCTCCAACATGTACACCGAAGCGCTTGAAATCAAGGAAATGGAAAAATACATAATGCAAAAGCGCAAAGACGGCATGAAGGGTCTGGGCATACTTCATGTTGTAATAGCGGCGTACATACGCACAGTAGCAAAATATCCCGGTATAAACCGCTTCATTTCAGGTCAGCGCATATATGCACGCAACAATGTGCAAACAATGCTGACCATAAAAAAAGTGCTTGATGTCAACGCTCCCGACACTGTTATAAAGCTCACCTTCCAGCCCAATGCCGACATCAACACGGTTTATAACGCTTTCACGCAAGAAATAGCAAAAAACAAAGACATGTCGGAAGAAAGTGATTTTGACAAAACCGCCGCAATACTTATGAAGCTTCCTCGTCTGATTCTGCGCTTTGTGGTGGGATTTCTCAAATTTCTGGATTATTTCGGCATGCTTCCGAAGTTTCTTATGGAGGTCAGTCCGTTCCACGGTTCATTCTTCATAACCTCCATGGGCTCTCTTGGTATTCCGGCCATATTCCATCACCTGTATAACTTCGGAAACGTTCCGATATTCTGTTCCTTCGGTGCCAAAAGAACCGATTATGCAACGGGGCCGCTTGGTCTTCCGATCGAAAAGAAGTTTGTTGATTTCAGTTATGTGCTGGACGAGCGCATATGCGACGGTCACTATTATGCCACTGCCTTTAAGTACATGCGTGAAATACTGAAAAATCCGTCGGTTCTGGATCAAGCGCCGGAAATCGTAAACGAAGACATTGAGTGATTCTCTTTCATCTTCGTTTTTGGTGCAAAACTCACATATGAAGTACCTTATTTTTGTGATAATACACCATTGATTTTTTCATTTTTTTAAGTTATAATACTAAGCAATAACAAAAAGCGTTGATTGGGAATAGTTCTTTAAGTCGCGGCATTATGTCCTTTGCCGACGTTCGGCCCGGAGTTCTATCGACATTTAACAATCCACAGAGAGTCGCCGGTTGGTGAGAGGCGCGGATAAAGTACTTGTCGGATACATCCCAAAAGCTCCGTTTTGAAAGGTTCGGACATACCGAGTAGGCAACGGCGGGTTCTCCCGTTACAGTGATAGAGTATCTTGGGGTACTTGATGAGGTCGGTCATTGTGAAATGCCGATAAATTGAGGTGGTAACACGGTATATCCGTCCTCTGTGCAAAAAGCGCAGAGGACTTTTTTATTACCGTTATTCCTCGGCGTTAAAGAAAGGATGATTGAAATGGTAATAAAAATTGTTCTTTTGGTAGTGTTTTTTGCAGCAATGATTGCAGTTGGACTGTACTGCCATAAAAAATCCACAGATGTCAACGGATTTGTGCTGGGCGGGCGCTCAGTCGGTCCTTGGCTTACCGCATTTGCATACGGCACAAGCTATTTTTCCGCCGTCATCTTTGTCGGATACGCAGGTCAGTTCGGCTGGAAATTCGGCATAGCTTCCACCTGGATAGGGCTGGGAAATGCATTTCTCGGTTCGTTATTGGCATGGGTAGTTCTGGGACGCAGAACAAGGCTCCAGACACAGCACCTTTCCACCGCAACCATGCCCGAATATTTCGGGAAAAGATATCAGAGCGATGCCTTGAAAATAGTCGCTTCGATAATTGTATTCATTTTTCTTATCCCCTACACCGCTTCGCTTTACAACGGTCTTTCGAGACTTTTTGAAATGGCGTTCCCCGGAATTTCATACAGCACCTGCGTTATCGTTATGGCTGTACTGACCGGTGTGTACGTAACTGCCGGCGGATATATGGCTACCGCCATTAACGATTTTATTCAGGGAATAATCATGATAGGGGGTATTATTGCTGTAATTGCCACAGTGCTGAACGGTCACGGCGGATTTTCCGCATCACTTGCTGCGCTTGCCAATGTACCCTCCGCAACTCCTGCAGGCGAAGCGTTACCCGGCGGATTTGCTTCATTCTTCGGACCGGACCCTGTAAACCTTTTATGCGTTGTTGTTCTTACTTCACTGGGTACATGGGGACTTCCTCAGATGGTACAGAAATTCTACGCCATCAAAAATGAAAAAGCTATCGCCAAGGGTACTGTCATTTCTACAATATTTGCAGTTATTGTGGCAGGCGGATGTTATTTTCTGGGCGGCTTCGGCAGAATTTCGGGGCTTGACTACACCGCCGCAACACCACAAGGCGGCTTTGATGCCATAATCCCAAAAATGCTTGAAAATTTGCCCGATCTGCTCATCGGGGTAGTAATAATACTGGTACTTTCTGCATCCATGTCAACGCTTTCTTCACTGGTTCTGGCTTCCAGCTCCACTCTGACCCTCGACATGATAAAGGGCCATATGATAAAGAAGATGAGTGAAAAGAAACAGGTTCTTATAATGAGAATACTCATTACAGTGTTTATCGCAATTTCCGCTTTCATCGCCATCAACAAGGATAAATTGGGATATATCGCCGACATGATGGGAATTTCCTGGGGTGCACTGGCAGGTGCTTTCCTTGCACCATTCCTGTATGGTCTGTACGGAAAATGGGTGTCCCGCGCTTCCGTTTGGGCAAGCTTCATTTTCGGCTCCGGAATAATGGTACTCAATATGTTCTTCAGAGCAAGCTTCCCGCCTTTCCTGCAGTCTCCGATAAACTGCGGTGCTCTCGCCATGGTAGGAGGACTGATAATAGTCCCCATAGTCAGCATGTTTACGCCCAAGCAAAACAAGGAAACTGTCGATGCCATGTTTACATGCTATGACCTGGAGGTAACCACAAAAAGCGTAAATTCCCTTACAGAAATATGATATGATATTCAACGCAAACAGCAGCCGATATAATAATCGGCTGCTGTTTTTTACAGATAGTTTTTCATTTTTGTGACGGTGTTTTCTTCAAATTTCACAACGTCACGCCCCAGAGTATCTATGGCTTCGCTCTGTGCTCCGTACTCACGCAAACGGCGTGTCATATCAATGACCCCCATAGTTGCACCGTTTATCATCATTTCGGCTATATGTGACGAAGATGGGTCTTTCATGGAATTGAGCTTTGCCATGGTTTCTGTCATTGCCTTTTTGAAGATATTGTTATCCTTCGCACTCTCGCCCTCATTTGCCAGAAGCTCCTCTGCGCGCCGAGCCAAAGCACCGTATTCTCTGAGCTGCACAAATAAATCGCCACGCATATTTTCATCCTTAACATCCGGAAGAATGGCATTTACACTGTCCGTGCCCATCTGAACATTGCGAAATATACAATTAAGCATTTCTGTATTGGTAAGCATATAAAAATCACTCCTTACGGTATTAGTATATCCGTAAGGAGTGATTTTATTACCAACGATTAATATCCGTAACCCTGAACAGAGTAGAATGACATGTTGGTCTGACGTACATCAAGTCTGCCGAATACAGCAACAACGGGAATATTGCTGTGTACTACAAGTGCATACTGACCGTAAGGAATCTGGAACTCCTGATCACAGATTTTTTTGTCAAGTCTGAGACATTTTACTCTTTCGGCACCCACAGTACATGTGAGACCCTTGATGGGATCGCGATCGTCAAAAAGAATATCGATAGTTATCTTGGCATCCTCTTTGTTGACATTGGTTATCATAAGCGACTCATGACCGGGAAAATCCGGATTGTCACCCTTCGGGGGAAGTTCGCCGTCTGCGAATACCCAGTTAAGCTTTCCGTTTTCGTTGTTCATGTGTTTATCCTCCTGAATATATTTATTTGTTTTAACAGGTTGCGCGAAGCACAAGCGAAGGCTCAAGCACTATTCTCTGCTTGGGAAGAGTTTTATTCTCATCAATTCGCATCATTACAAGATTGGCGGCAAGTCTGCCTATTTCCCTTTCGGGCTGAATTATGGATGTAATGCCGGGATTTATAAGTCCGGTCGGGTCATGTATATCAAACCCCATCACAGCTATATTATCCGGAATTTTGAGTCCGGCATCGCCTATTGCCTTTATAGCTCCGTAGGTCAGCTTTCCGGATGCACTGATAATAGCGGTCATTTTGTTAATGCGGGTATCAAGAAGATGTTTCATACATCTATATCCGCCCTCTTCGGTGAAATCGCTGATTTCAATAAGCGATTGATCGATTTCTATATTGTGCTTTAAAAGCGCTCTTTTATAGCCGACCAGACGTTCAAATCCCGTAGTTTCCCCCATTTTTCCCGTAATTATCGCTATATGCTTGTGTCCCTGGGAAATAAGCCGTTCGGTCGCCATGTAACCTGCCTTGGAATTATCACAGATAACACAGTCATAGCTGATTTCGGACTGAGGGTAGTTATCTATAAAAACTATGGGAAAATCGCTGCTTATAAGCTTTTTCAGACGTGAAGACTTTTCGCTTACGGTAGCCATGATAATGCCGTCCACATTTCCGTTGCACAAAAAATCAATATATTCATCTTCACGCCCGGGGTCTTCACCGGTTATGCAAAGCATGAGAGAATATCCGTTATCGGTGAGCACCCTGTCAACCGCTGAAGTGATATTTGCAAAAAACAGCTCGGAAATATCCGGCAGAACAAGAGCAACCGCACGCACATCACGGCGTCTGGAATACCTTTGCGCCGCATTCGGATTGTAGCCCATTCGCTTGGCAGTCTGGGCTATTTCGACACGCAGTTCTTCGCTGACATATCCCTTTCCGGTAATAGCGCGGGAAACAGTGGAAACAGAAACATTAAGCGCCTGCGCTATATCCTTAAGTGTTGTCATAACGTCATCTCCATTTCGATATACTGACGTAAGTATACCACAAATAAAAAAAACATGCAATATAATGTGAGAACGTTCTCACATTTTTTCATAAAAGAACTGCAAAAAATCAGACATGATTTTTTGCAGTTCCAAAAGTTATTCTTGTATCATTTCTAGATATTCCTCAAGGCAAACTCCCTTTTCAAAGATTTCCTTTGCCGCTTCCTTGCCTACATAGCGATAATGCCACGGTTCGTAAATAATACCCGTTATATCACTCTTGTCCGAGGGATAACGCAGTATCCAACCGTATTTATACGAATTTTCCATCAGCCACTTTTGTTCTGCGGTATTCTCCTGTTTTTCGTCCAGCACCTGATAGTTTATCGAAACTATATCCACTGCAAGACCAAGCTGATGCTCGCTTGTTCCGGGTATTGCAACCGCCGTTCCCGCCTCGGCAACCGCATCGTCGTACTCATAGCCTCTGTCGAGATAACGGTTAACCTGATTGGTAAACAGACTCACCTGCTTTTGTTGTGTACGGAAGGATGAGCATATGATGGGAGAAAGTCCCTCTGCACGGGCATCATCCATCATTTGCTGAAGATCAGGGTATGCTCTTTCGTCCACCGAATGACCGTTACTGAGCTGTGTACGTTTTACCTCAAAATCCGACGGAAGCTTATTCCAAGGGTTCACCAGCACAAGATTCCACGGCTCCATGGATGTTACCGGAATATTATCCGCGGGGTCTCCGCCTGCCGGATATGTAAGTCGCGGAGGTTTTTGCTCCGGAACCTTTTCAGGCTCTTTCTGCGGTGCACTTATTTCCGGAACAGACGGCGACGGCTCCTCGGAATGAGAGGGGAGCTGAGGAGCATTGTCCGGCGCATTTTCGTCCGCTTCATTATCCTTCGGTTGCTCGGGAATTTGAACGTCAGTGTCATTTCCATCAGCATTTGAGCCGTTTATCTGTGCGTCATTTTCTTTGTCAATCGGTTCGACAGTACTGAAAATACTGCTAACGGCAAAAATTATTCCGATAAGCAGTGCAACACAGATAAGCACCAGCAAAACGCCTGTTGATTTAACTTTTTTACATTTCTTACTCATTTTTATCTCCTCTGATTAAAAACGAAACATCATATCGATATAAACCTCGGGATTGTAAAGGAACAGCACCACATCGGGCTGATATTCATTTATATAGTCTGAAAGACTTCTGCTCATGGGGAAATAACGCAGGTCGATCATTACGGTTTCAGAAGTGCAAGGTGCCATAAAGCAAGCATACGGCATGGCGAATGAGTCTTTGATCATAAGCACCTTTTTGCCGTCGGGATTAAGCTCATTTTTTATTATCAGTTCTCCCCTGTCCACCGTCAGATAGGCAGCGTGCTTATTCGCCGAAACATCATCGGAAGAAAGTATTTCCTCATCGATAAACGCCTCACGAAAGTCGCCCTGACTTACAGGCTTATCGGGAGAGGTTATTGTATCAAGAGTGATAAACGATGTGTTGAACTTGGGCAAAAGTAAGGTGTAATCATCAACACCCACATAAAAGCGTCCGACACGTCTGCCCTGTGCACCCAAAAATGACTGCGGGTATTCCTCGGCGGTGTAGTTGGAAATATCGGTATATATTCCCTGCGGGTCAAGGTCTATATTGTAGTTCTGCTTTATTTTTTCCACTGTTTCCTTAAAGCCCCAGAATGCGGTTTCAGTAGTCCAGTGATGGTCGGTAACATAAAACAGCTGTGTTTTGTCAAGAGCATCATTCTCCAGCTCACTGCGCAGGTCGAGATAATCCACCTTGCCATCGATAAGGGAAAGGAATTCGTCCGCGTTATCGTTGGAATAGTTATCAAAATGTCCCGGAAGCTTTGTATAGTCCTTAAGTTTCTTATTCGGTGCCTGAACGTAAAGTATGGGAGCGTCTATGGAATTCTGCAGACCGATAATTCTGTCGGCATACTTTCCGGTATCCACGCGGGGTTCTACAAAATGTAAAAGCCCGTGATTGTCCTTTACAACCGTTTCCGAAACATCCTCATTGACTACCGACAGTGTAACCCTCTGAGCAACAGAGTAAATATCTATAAAGAAAAGTCTGTTCCAGAGGTTTTCCGTAAAGGAATCCACTTCGGTCTGCTTGGTGAAGGACTCGTGAAGCTTATCATAGGTTTTTGTAAAACCATCGGCATATTTGAACGGTGTTACAATGCTCTTGTAAATATGCCCCGCACGGTTTGCAAATGTCGTTGCTCCGAAAAGGAATATAATTATCAGAAAAATCACAGCGCAGATGAGTTCGGGGGTTATTTTAATCTTTTTCATCTGTGCCTCCTAAAAGTTGAAGTAAATAAACGGATTGTAACTGCCTTTGACGATATATGCTGCAGCAGTCAGGAACAGTACGGTCACAGCAACGGGGTACACCGCGCTCTTGATTACCGACAGCGCCTTATTCTTACTGCAAAGCCGGTTAATTACCGGTGCAACCGGCATGGAGAACACAACCGCAAGTAAAAATATCACTATTTTATCGCGGAAATATCCGTTAAACATATCATCCGTAATTACGGGATTACAGAACATTGACTGCAGATAATTACCGAATTCGCCAAGACTGTTCACACGGAACACAACCCAACCGATAAGAACTATAAAAAGGGTGAGCACATGGCTGAACGCACGCATGTAAACGGGCTTTTTCTTAATATTTTTAATATAATCGCCAAAGCACATTTTTTCGATTACAAGTACAACAAAGTAATAAAGTCCCCATACTATAAATGTCCAGTTTGCGCCATGCCATACACCTGTAAGAAACCATACAACAAACAGATTGAAAACATGTCTCATTTTGCTCTCAACACGCGAGCCGCCCAGCGGAAAGTAAACATAGTCGCGGAACCATGTTCCCAGAGATATATGCCATCTGCGCCAGAATTCGGTGGCACTGGTTGAAATGTACGGATAATCAAAGTTCTCTTCAAATTTGAAGCCGAACATCTGTCCCAGACCGATGGCCATATCGGAATATCCCGAAAAGTCAAAATAAATCTGGAAAGCATATGCAAAAGCACCCATCCATGCAGTTGCAAGCGCCATTTCGGTTGTGCCGAACACTGCATCTGCAATTATTGCCATATTATTGGCAATAAGCACCTTTTTGCCCAGACCCACAATAAAACGGCACACACCCTTTGAGAAATCGTCAATCGTTTCTACACGGTGATTTATCTGATATGCAACCGTTTCGTATCTTACAATGGGACCGGCAATGAGCTGAGGGAAAAATGTGATGTAAAGACCTACATTGAGCGGATTTTTCTGTGCTTCGCCGTTTTGACGGTACACATCAATAACATAAGAAAGTGCCTGGAAGGTGAAGAAGGAAATACCTATGGGCAATGCTATATCCGGCACCGGTATTGCACTTTTGAACAGTGCATTTACATTTGTCAATGTAAATACAAGATACTTGCCCACAAAAATTATGGCAAGATTGAAAATACAGGACAGAGTTATTATAAAATACGCTGCTTTTTTATTCTCACGGTATTTATCCACAAGAAGACCAAACGCCCAGTTCATGATTATTGAGCCCATGAGAACAAACACGAAATACCTCTCTCCCCAGCCATAGAAAAACAGGCTGACAACAAGCAGAAGTATGTTTCTCGGTGTAATATTTTTGATGTGACGGAAAATACCATAATACAATAACAGTACTATTGGCAAAAAGAAGAACAAAAACGGATTAGAGGAAAATAACATAAATTAAATTGCCTTTCTTTTATCAGTATTCAAATAATTCAAAATCATCGGTTCTGAACGGGTGCAGCGGCATACCGTCGCCGTTAAAAACAGTACCCACAAAGTAATCGCTGTAACAATAACGCACAGCACACGGTTCTTTCACCTCTTTGCTCCAAACAACAAGACGGTCATTTTCGGCATAACAGTGCGCACGATGGAAAATTCTGTCCTGTCCGCAAACAAAAATATACGGATTGGCATAGGAGCAAAACAGGCCCTCACCATTTTCAAAGGTCACATACGCCCTGCCGTCAGCAAATTCTACCGACTTATAAGACGGACTTTCGGAGAAATTGTTCCTTTTATAGGTATTTTTAAGTACACTGGATGCAAGTCTGTCGGCAACGACCTTTTTGTTGGTGGGATGTATGCTGAAGCCGTCGTCGTTGCTCTGGGCGGAAACAATATAGCTGTTTTCAAGCCTTGCGGCGTTCATCTGAAGCTCTCTCATGTACGCCCATGTATAGTTTTCTTCATCCCTTGAATCGTCCCATGCAGTTTTATAAGGAGCTAATTCAACAGCATAAAACGGCAGTTCAGGACATTTGAAGCCTTCGCGCCAGCACTGCATAAGAACGGCATATTTTTCATCGTAGCCGTCGCGGTGGCAGTTATGCTTAAGATTCATGCGGTTGGCATTACTTTCGCCCTGATACCACAAAACTCCCTTAAGCGAAAAAGGCATAATACGCGAAACCATCGCCTCATAAAGTATTCCGGGGACAGTACTGTTAAAACGTCCGTACGGCTCGGCACAGTTCTCACTGTCGCCCCAGGGGTACAGCTCTGCTGCACGCAGTCCCAGTTTTTTCACATCGCAGATGCTGTCTCCTCTGATATTTTTGTTATAATATGTTCTCCGCTCCATGTGCTTTTCATATGTTTTCACATACTCTTCATCGTTCACGCCGGCCAGTGAATTATCATGAATCTTTACTACGGGCTGTATAGATGGTGTTTTACGGCAAAGGCTTTCTTCAATGTACGGTTCTATCTGAGTTCCGCCCCAGTTACAGCTTATAATGCCGACTGCAACGCCCGTTTCTTTTTTTATTTTTCTTGCAAAGTGAAAGCCTATGGCTGAAAAATACTGTGCGCTTTCGGTGTCGCATATCTGCCACGGGGTGTCCTCGTTATCTGAATAATAAAAATGCCAGTTGGGATATGCTTTGTCACGCTGCGTTCTCCTGGGAACAGTAAAAAATCTGATATTCTCATTGCGGCAATTCTCTGCATATTCCGTACCGTTATCGGTACGGCACAACGGTTGCTCCATGTTTGACTGACCGCCGCAAAGCCACACATCACCGGACATAATGTTAGTAAGAACCGTTTTTTTCGCTGTTTGCATCAACCTTTATCTCAAATGGGCCGCCTGCACTCAAGGATTCAAATTCCAGTTCCCATTTTTCATCCTTTGTATTGTCAAGCTCTTTAGTCACACCGCAAAGCTCAATTTTAATATGCCCTTTTCCGTAACCGAAAATACGTATGGGCATATCCCGCTGAATGACCATATCAGAGGTGAATATCTCTGCAAGCCTCATACAAATGCTCCTTTTTCAGAAAATCGGCTGTACCCTATGTGGACACAGCCGACCGTAAATTATTTTTTATCCTTCATAAGAAGCTTTACTTCTTCCATAAATGTATCTATATCCTTGAACTGGCGGTACACTGACGCAAAGCGCACATATGCCACCTGATCGATACCTTTGAGCTTATCCATTACCAATTCGCCGATATACTCACTGCTGACCTCGGAATTGAGGGTCGCGGTAAGAGCACTTTCTATTTCATCCACTGCCCTTTCGATAACATCTGCTGAAACCGGACGCTTCTCACAGGCACGGCGTATTCCGCCAACCAGCTTGTTACGGTCGAAGGGCTGACGCGAATTATCCTTTTTTACAACCATCATCGGAATGGTTTCTATGCGTTCATATGTAGTAAATCTCTTTTTGCATTCAAGACATTCGCGGCGGCGGCGTATAGTAGAGCCTTCATCCGCAGGTCTGGAATCCAGCACCTTGCTTTCAAGGCACTGACACACGGGACATTTCATACGTTTTCTCCTTATGAATACTTTTTAACTATGCTGCACATTTGGTCAAACTTCTTTTCCATGTCCTTCGCAAGAGCTATCTGGTTGCGGGCACGTTCAAGATTATGATTTTCATGATGTATTCTGAAATACTTATCGCCCTCAATATGGTCCTTAAGGAATCTGGAAGCCAGCTCAATGGAAATAATAAGCGCTCCCCAAGCCATATTTTCAAGCTCCACCTCGCCAAAGAAGCCCTTCAGCTCACCGATAAAGCCCTTTGTAAAGTTTTCATACAGCTCCATATTAAGAGAAACTTTGGAAAGGTCTTTTTCATCCTCCGCGGCAGTATTGCAGGCGAAACGAACCGCATCGCCGAAATCCAGCACCGAAAGCCCGGGCATTATGGTGTCGAGGTCAATCACGCACAAAGGCTCGCCGGTAGTATCGTCCACGAGCACGTTATTGCACTTGGTGTCATTATGGGTTACTCTCAACGGAAGCTTTCCTTCATCCAGAAGCTTCTGAAGGCGGCACGCCGTAGCTCTGTGCTGACGGAAGAACTCAATTTCCTCCTGTATATCCTTGCATCTGCCAAGCGGGTCTTTTTCGACAGCATCGAAGAAATCGTCCATACGCTTGGGAGTATTGTGAAAATCCGGAATTGTAATTCTCAGCTCATGTGCAGGGAAATCCGAAAGAAGCTGTTGGAATTTTCCGAACGCCAAGCCTGCATTATATATTATTTTGGGGTCATCGGAAATGTCATAGCTCGCGGAATCATGCACAAAAGTATATGCGCGCCAGAAATTTCCGCTGTCATCGGAATAATAGTTCTTACCGTCGGCGGTAGTGAGAAAATCCAACACCTTGCGGTAGCTGCTGATTCCGTAATCGTCATATTTCTTTTTAATGTGCTTTGTGACAGCACCTATATTTTCCATAACCTGCGTGGGATTTTTAAAAACATAAGTATTTATCGCCTGAACCACATAAACCTTGAAACTGTTATCATCGTCCTCGACCGTTATACGGAAGGTACAGTTTATGTGACCGTTTTTCAGTTGCTCGGTTACAACCCTTTTTCCGTTAACCATAAATTTGCCAAGCACCGCGTCCAGACTCTTTTCAAGCAATTCTGTATCCATGATTTCGTTCCTTTCGAGAGTTTTATGCATGGTTTCATTTTATTCTACCACATACGACAGAATAATGAAACAACCTGTTATTAACAATTTGTATTTAATATGTAAACAATAGTTCATATGAATGCAAAATGTTATTTACATTTTATGCTGTACAGTCGCAAAACGACACTATAATCGTTGTGAGTTTTGTTATCATATTGAAAAATGAACATATATTTTTTGACAATAGATTAATAAATGACGTAATTTTTGTAAATTATAACCTTATTTTAACAAAAGACTGGTTTTTTTTATCAATTTGTGTTATAATTTCCCATGTGCGAGCCGTGAAAAACACACGGTTCGTATATTTTGTCTATTATAAAATTTATATCATATACTAGGAGGACTCAAAATGAGCAAAAAGTATTGTTACCTCTTCTCCGAGGGCAACGCAAAGATGCGCGAACTCCTCGGCGGTAAGGGTGCTAACCTTGCCGAAATGACCTCTCTCGGTCTGCCTGTACCTCAGGGCTTCACCATTTCTACCGAAGCCTGCACCCAGTACTACGAGGACGGCCGCAAGATCAACGATGAGATCATGGCTGAAATCTACACCTACATTGAAAAAATGGAAGAAGTTACCGGCAAAAAGTTCGGTGACAAGGAAAATCCTCTTCTCGTTTCCGTTCGTTCCGGTGCGCGCGCTTCCATGCCCGGTATGATGGATACCATTCTTAACCTGGGTCTTAACGAAGAAGTTGTTGAGGTTATGTCCGCTAAGTCCGGCAACCCCAGATGGGCTTATGACTGCTACAGAAGATTTATCCAGATGTACTCCGACGTTGTTATGGAAGTCGGCAAAAAGTACTTCGAAGAGCTCATCGACAAGATGAAGGAAGAAAAGGGTGTTAAGCTTGACGTTGAGCTTTCCGCCGAAGACCTCAAGGAACTTGCAAATCAGTTCAAGGCTGAATACAAGGCAAAGATTGGTTCCGACTTCCCCACCGACCCCAAGGAACAGCTCATCGGCGCAGTTAAAGCCGTATTCCGTTCTTGGGACAACCCCCGTGCAAACGTTTACCGCCGCGATAACGACATTCCCTACAGCTGGGGTACTGCCGTTAACGTACAGATGATGGCATTCGGTAACATGGGCGAAAACTGCGGTACCGGTGTTGCATTTACCCGTGACCCCGCTACCGGTGAAAAGAAGCTTATGGGTGAGTTCCTCACCAACGCACAGGGTGAAGACGTTGTTGCAGGTGTTCGTACACCTATGCCCATTGCTGAAATGGCTAACAAATTCCCTGCTGCATTCAAGCAGTTCCAGGAAGTTTGCAAGAACCTTGAAAACCACTACCGTGACATGCAGGATATGGAGTTCACCATCGAAAACGAAAAGCTCTATATGCTCCAGACCCGTAACGGTAAGAGAACCGCTCAGGCAGCTCTCAAAATTGCTTGTGACCTCGTTGACGAGGGCATGATCGATGAGAAGCAGGCAGTTCTCATGATAGATCCCAGAAACCTCGACACCCTTCTCCATCCCCAGTTTGATGCAAAGGCTCTTAAGGCTGCTACTCCAATCGGACAGGGTCTTGGCGCTTCTCCCGGAGCTGCATGCGGTCAGGTAGTATTCACTGCTGAAGATGCTGAAGCTTGGAAGGCAGCAGGCAAGAAGGTAGTTCTCGTTCGTCTTGAGACCTCTCCCGAAGATATCACCGGTATGAAGGCTTCTCAGGGTATCCTCACCGTTCGTGGCGGTATGACCTCTCACGCAGCAGTTGTTGCACGTGGTATGGGTACCTGCTGTGTATCCGGTTGCGGCGAAATCGTAATGGACGAAGAAAACAAGAAGTTCACTCTTGGCGGTAAGACCTATGTTGAAGGTGACATCATCTCCATCGACGGTTCTACCGGTAAGATTTACGGCGAAGCTATTCCTACCGTTGACGCTACCATCGGTGGCGACTTCGGCAGAATCATGGCTTGGGCTGATAAATACCGCGTACTGCAGGTTCGCACCAATGCTGATACTCCTACCGACGCTAAGAAGGCTCGTGAGCTGGGCGCTGAAGGTATCGGTCTGTGCCGTACCGAGCACATGTTCTTCGAGGCTGAAAGAATTGCAGCTATCCGTGAAATGATCTGCTCCGACACCGTTGAAGGCCGCGAAGCAGCTCTGGCTAAGATTCTTCCCATGCAGCAGGGCGACTTTGAAAAGCTTTACGAAGCTCTTGAAGGATGCCCCGTTACCATCCGTTACCTCGATCCCCCGCTTCACGAATTCGTTCCTACCGATGAAAAGGATATCGAAGCTCTTGCTAAGACAACCGGAAAGACCGTTGCTCAGGTTAAGGCTATCATCGCAGGTCTCCACGAGTTCAACCCCATGATGGGTCACCGCGGATGCCGTCTGGCTGTTACCTACCCCGAAATCGCTGTTATGCAGACCCGCGCAGTAATCCGTGCGGCTATCAATGTTCAGAAGGCTCATGCTGACTGGAACATCGTTCCCGAAATCATGATTCCTCTGGTAGGCGAAATCAAAGAGCTTGCTTATGTTAAGTCCGTTGTTGTTAAGACTGCTGATGAAGAAATCGCAGCAGCAGGTTCTTCCATGAAGTACAAGGTTGGTACCATGATCGAAATTCCTCGTGCAGCAGTTACCGCTGACGAAATTGCAAAAGAAGCAGAATTCTTCAGCTTCGGTACAAACGACCTTACCCAGATGACCTTCGGCTTCTCCCGTGACGACGCAGGTAAGTTCCTCAATGCTTACTACGACACCAAGATTTATGAGAACGATCCCTTTGCAAAACTCGACCAGAACGGTGTTGGTAAGCTGGTTAAGATGGCTGCAACCCTCGGACGCGAAACCCGCCCCGATATCAAGCTTGGTATCTGCGGCGAGCACGGTGGCGACCCCTCCAGCGTAGAGTTCTGCCACAACATCGGTCTGACCTATGTTTCCTGCTCTCCTTTCCGTGTACCGATTGCAAGACTTTCTGCAGCTCAGGCTGCAATCAAGTCCGCGAAATAATCGGATTTACAAAAACGAAATCGACCTTGCAGAAGCAATTCTGCAAGGTCTTTTTTTGGAATTATCCGTTACCTATTGACATATACTCGCGATTATGCTATACTTTGCTCACAATAAAAACTGTTACGGGGAATCAAAATGAAAAAACTGATATACTTATTTGTAACTATGTGCATTTTACTTACCATCACGGGATGTGCAAAAACAAAAACGTTGCATTGCGACTACTGCAATAAGGATGTCAAAGTCAAAGAAAGCTCCAACATGGAAGAAAACTGGATTATTTATTGTTCCGAGTGCAACAATGAATTGTTCGGGGACCATCCGCTTTTGGGGAACAACTGAAAAATCATAACTATTTGAAACGTCTTATTAAAAAGTAACCCTGCGGAAGAAACTCCGCAGGGTTACTTTTTGATATTTTCGGCATCTGTTTTGCTCATCCCCCCGAAAGTATCATCATCGGGGTTAACCAAGAATTTTTTATATTTTCACTGCAGTAATCCGTTTACAATGTCATGTGTCATTTTGCTGACAAGGCGGCAGAAGTTTTCAAAAATGCTTTCCGAAAATTTATCGGGAAAATTCAATTCCAGCGAAAAAACGCCGTCAAAGTTTATTTCTTTCAAAGCGGCCATAACATCCGTCCAATCAGTCATACCAAGTCCCGGGAAAATATGCTGATCGGCACCACCATAGTTATCATGTATATGAAGCACCTTTATTGCGTCACCGCATTTTCTTATTTCATCGCCAACCTTCATAAAGCGTGAAAATGCCGTGACATGTCCCGTATCAAAGCACATTTTGACGTTTTCTCTGTCAACCGCCTTTACCACTTCCAGAATCTCCTCCGGAGTACTGATTGAAAATCCGAGACAGGGCATATTTTCAAGGCAAAGTGTAACACCGTGCTCTTTTGCATAATCACTTAAGCTTCTCAGGTATTCCACGTTTTTGTTAAAGTTATCCTCCGCCATAGGCTTACCTCTGCCCTCCCAGCCGTTCGGCATAAACGGATGGACTACCAAGAATTCACACCCGAGTATAGGGCAGGACTCAATTGAAACTTTTATATCATTTATAATACCTACTCTTTCCTCTTCACTGAGCGGTCGGCTCAACGAAAGGCAAGGAGCATGTGCCTGATGTATATAAAGTTCCGCTTCTTCCACCAGTGCCTTTTCATGCAGGAGAAACTTTTTTCTTGTTTCTGCATCAGACTTGTAAAACGAGGTGTAAAATTTGCCGGGAATGCCGAAGTCCACAGCGGAGAAACCGAATTCCCTCATTTTCTTAAAACTGTTTTCACCCCAGTATTTCGCAAAACCGGAATCACCAAAGCTGTTACATGCAAGACCTAAAAGCATACTAACACATCCTTTTTATTGTAAGTATCAGCTTGCATTAATTATATCACCATTTTCCTGTTTTAGCAATAGTAAACGCAAGAATAAAGTTGCATTGCGATTACTGCGTCCGGATAAATGGCAAAAAAACAGTAGTTTATGCAATATATCTGTTAATATACAGTTATATTTCACGCTGTATTTCAAAAATTATGACAAAATCTTAATTTTTTTATGTATTTTCATCTAAACTATTTACTTTTCTAAATAGCTGTGATAGAATTACATCGTAATTAAATATACACTATTTTGGAGGTAACACTCATGGGCAGACTTTTTGATGAGCATATAAAGCGATACGTCGCAAGCCTTGACGGCACATGGAAATTCCGCACAGATCCCGAAAAGATCGGTGAGCAGGAAAAATGGTTTAACGGTATTCCCGGCGCTATCAACGTAACTGTTCCGTCCGTATGGGCTATGTATAAAGACACTCCATTTTACGAGGGCGCGGCATGGTATCAGAAGGATTTTTATACAGATGGCGGATGCTTAAGGTTTTGCTTTGGCGCCGTAATGACCGAGGCGGATGTGTGGCTGGACGGTGTTTATCTCGGAAACCATTACTGCGGATTTACTCAATTTGATTTTATTGTACCAGAAGTTGCCGCAGGTAGGCATGTGCTCGTTGTGCGCGTCGACAACTCCTTTGACCAATATTCTATCCCCCAGAACCGAGTAGACTGGTTCCATCACGGCGGTATTACGCGCAGTGTGACAGTGGAAACTCTCAAGGGAGTTTGTATTCTCAATAACCGCCTTGAGTACGAAATTGACGATGCTCTCAAAAACGTAACAGGAAAATTCGTACTGGAGCTTTACAACGCAGGCGGAAAAGAAAACACCACTGTCAAGGCTATGTTGGATGATGTAACCGTATGCGAACTGGATGTCACTGTAAAAGCGGGAGATACCGTTACCGTCACAACACCTGAGTTTACCCTCGAAAACGTACGTCTGTGGAACATTTTGGCTCCCGAGCTTTACAATATTTCTCTTTCCACCGACACCGACGACCTTATGGACAGAGTAGGCTTCCGCAAGCTTGTTGTTGCAGATGCAAAAGTGTTTATCAACGGCAAAGAGGCTCAGTTCCGCGGTGTAAACCGCCATGAGGACCATCCCGAATTCGGCTTTGCTTTCCCGATTGGTCTCATGCAGAGAGATATAGACCTTATAACCGATATGGGCTGTAATGCAATACGCGGCTCCCACTACCCCAACGCTCAGGAATTCATCGATTTGCTCGACGAAAACGGCGTAATGTTCTGGAGCGAAATCCCCATCTGGGGATGCGGATTCTCGGCAGAAACACTTGCCGATCCCATTATAATTGAACGCGGTCTGAATATGCACCGTGAGGCAGTAAAATACTACTACAACCACCCCTGCATCACCATGTGGGGTCTGCATAACGAGATACTTCTCAACACTAAAGAAGGTCATGCTATCTCTAAGGTATACTATGATTTTCTCAAAGCAAACGGCGGAAACCGTGCTATTGTTTATGCCTGCAACATGCCTATGGAAGACATTTGCTTTGAGTTCTGCGACATTATGTGCCCCAATGTTTATTACGGCTGGTACACCAACTCATTAGATGACTGGGCACCTTTCCTGGAAAAATTTCTCCAACGCAGACACGATTTGGGATACGACCACAAGCCTATAATATTCAGCGAATTCGGTGGCGCGGCACTGTACGGCTGTCATGACAATTCTGACGTATGGTGGAGCGAAGAATTCCAGGCAAAAATGCTCACTCACGTACTCAACACACTGTACAGCACTCCCGGCATCATAGGCTCCTATGTGTGGGAATTCTGCGACAGCAGAACATATTACCGTCTGAACATCAACCGTGCAAGAGGATACAACAACAAGGGTATTATGAGCGAATACCGCAAGCCCAAGCTGGCATATCACGCCGTCGGCGAAATCTACCGCAAGCTTGCAGAAAATAATAAGTAATTTTCTACACATGCCGTAAAACAACTACGGCATGTGTTATTTTTTATGGCGTATTTTGTTAGTATTTTGTGAAAATGTTGACTTTGGTAACAATATGTAGTATCATATCTCTATAATGTTAAACCAGGGCGGTGATTTTGTGGAGCTTGTGAAAAAATTCGGTGCAAAAAAAGATGTGGACATGACCGAGGGCAGTATTGTAAAGCATCTTGTTTCCTTCGCGTTTCCGCTTCTCATAGGCAACCTTTTTCAACAGCTTTACAACACGGTGGACACCTGGGTTGTGGGCAACTATGTCAGCAACGAAGCATTTTCGGCAGTCGGATCGGTAACACCCATTATCAATCTGCTCATCGGCTTTTTCATGGGTCTTTCAACGGGTGCAAGTGTTGTTATTTCACAATACTACGGTGCCAAAAAGCTTGACAAGGTGCAGGACACGGTTCATACCGCAATTACCGTGACATTAATACTGGGAGTTGTTTTCACGGCAGTAGGTATCGGCATGGTGCCGTTTATGCTGAGACTGATGAAAACCCCGCCGGAGGTTGTACCGGAAGCTGCAACATATCTTGTTATTTATTTTGCAGGCATTATGGGGCTTATGGTATACAATATCGGCTCGGGAATACTGCGTGCCATCGGCGACTCCACACGACCGTTCTATTTTCTGGTGGTATCCGCGCTTACCAACATCGTGCTTGACCTTGTATTTGTTCTTGTGTTCGGAATGGGGGTAGAGGGTGTCGCATACGCAACGATCATTTCGCAGACACTATCTGCCATATTGGTTCTGATCGTGATGATGCGTTCCGATACCTGCATAAAGCTGGATTTGCGCCGTCTCAAAATTCACGGCGACATGCTTCTTAAAATAGTAAAGATAGGAATACCGGCGGCACTTCAGATGGCGATAACATCTTTTTCAAACGTATTTGTCCAATCGTACATGAACTATTTCGGTGCTGATGCCATGTCGGGATGGACGGCGTACACCAAAATCGACCATTTTCTGCTTTTGCCAATGCAATCGTTAGCGCTTGCCGTAACTACATTTGTGGGACAGAATTTGGGTGTCGGTCAGGATAAAAGGGCACGCAAAGGAGCCAATACCGCGTTGGGTATTGCACTTTTCATATCTATAACAATTTCCGTACCCATAGTCATTTTTGCGCCTTATCTGGTTGCCTTTTTTAACAGCAAGCCGGAGGTAGTGGCATACGGAACAACGCTTATCCATTTTATTACGCCCATCCACGCGGTAAGCTGTATAAACCAGATTTACAGCGGTGCGCTCAGAGGTGCAGGCAACAGCCGTGCGCCAATGATAGTAATGCTGTTATCCTTTGTTCTGTTCCGCCAGATATATCTTTATACCATGTCAAATTTTATTTCAAACACCTTTGTCCCCATTGCCATGGGATATCCGGCAGGCTGGACAGTTTGCAGTATACTGATGTTTATATACTACAAGCACACAAAGCTTTCAGATACACGTGTGGTAGAGGAAAAGTAAAGAACAATAAAAACGGAAATACTTTAACATAAAGTATTTCCGTTTTTTGTTATTGTACTGTTGAGTTCCCTTTTTCCAAAAACAATTTATCTGAATAAAACTCACATTCAAAATTTTGTTATTTACTTGGTCCAAGTGTTATGGCAGGATTTGCAAGATGCTGAAGAATTTTGATAAGGTCCGAAACATTGAGCGAACCATCACAATTAACATCCGCAACGAATTTCTGCGACTCGGTAAGGGTGATTGCACTGCTTGCCAATGCCTGCGCAACGAAAATTGCATCGGAAACATTCACATTTCCGTCTTCATTTACATCACCGTATTTAAACACACTGACCTGGTCATTGTCGCCGGACGCGGCAAGTAAAGTATATGAAATGATATTTCCGTCATCGTCTTTTGTGGCTTGTATAACTCCGGAATCAATCGCAGCACATCTTATTGACGGCAAAGTATCCCCGGTATAACGCCGAACCGATTCATAATATCCCATATCATTGTAAGATATTCCGAAAAGTTCAGAATTTGAATCAAAAATCACTTTGTATGTTTTGGCATCCTTTGTCACCTTGTATGTTTTTTCAGTCCCATCGTACCACAATTCTCCGCCGGATACATCTATTTCATATCCTTCGCCGGTAACAGGGTCATAAGGGTCGTAGCACTTTATGCCGGGTAATAATATGTATTTTCCGTCAACACTGTCCGTTAAGGTTGCAACACTATACGAAAAACTGTCCCAAGCATCTCCCTCTCCATAATTTTCATACGTTTGGAGAAATCCCGCTTTTCCTTTATAGAATGCCAACACCTTATTTTGAACTGCCACAGAGCCGTCCTCGGGATTTACACTGACTTCGGGATCGGTTGCCATGACCATAAATGCATAATCATATCTTTTTTGAATTCTTGTCCATTTTGCAGATAAAGTGTGATTTGTTCTTTCTTCGACAACAGTGGTGCTTTGTACAAGCTCTCCGTCGGAATCATACCATCCGTCAAAGCGGTACCATGGTCTTACGGGTGTAGGAAGCGTTCCGTATTCAGAGCCGTATATGACCGTTTTGTACTTTGAATCAACAGTTCCGCCGTTTGAATCAAAGTAAACTAAAGCTTTTGTATTTTGCGAGCTTATGATTACATTATCATTTCCAGTGGACATCACCTGCAAAGTATATGAAACAATATTTCCGTCATTGTCTTTGGATGCGCGGATAATACCGGCATCAATTGCAGTGCTTTCGATCAACGGCAAAGTATCCTCGGTATAACGTAAAACCTTTTCATAGAATTCCAAGTCATCATAGAACACCGCGAAAAACTCCGTATCTGCATCAAGACCCACTTTGTAGGTTTGGTTGTTTTTTGTCACTTTATACGTTTTCTCGTCTGAATCGTACCATAATTCTCCGCCGGATACATCTATTTCATATCCTTCACCGGTAGCAGGGTCATAAGGAGCATAACATTTTACACCGGGTGATAATACATATTCCCCATCAATTATGTCTGTCAAAGTTACGACATTATACAAAAAGCTGTTCCAATCATTTCTATCGGTATAATCTTCATACGTTGAGAGTATTTCTACCTTTCCATCATAAAAAGCAATCAACTTACTATGAACTTCTACAAAACCATCATCGGGATTTACAATAATTTCAGATTCGCCCTCTCCAATTATAAATGCATATTGGTATTCCGACAAGGCCGTTGATGCTGTATTAAGGCGTCCGACAGCACCGGAAGCAACGTCCTGTGCCGATGCATTAAATATTCCCGAAACAAGAACGCCAAAAATGATTAGTATGAGTGTTAATAAAATTTTGTTTTTCATTTTAAACTCCTTCGCGAATAAAAAGTGCACAACCCTTATTTCAGAGTTATGCACCGAAAAACGCACGACTCCGATTAGTTGCTACACAAATCATCACCACACCACAAGAATGCAGAAAAGAGTATGCGCTTTTACCAAAAGTAAAAACACATCCTTGCAGAAAGGTGATATTTGATTCGTGTAGCACCTATATTATAGCACTGTTTTCATAAAATGTCAACACTAAAGCTTTTCGCATGACGGCAGTTTTACATATTTAAAACAAAAGCCCTGAAACCGTACAGTTTCAAGGCTTTTTGGTATGACAAACCGCACAACCGACGCCTGTGATGAATAATAAAAGAGCTGTAACCAAGTGCGCAAATCGGGTGCGGCACTGCCGCTGGGGACGACAGAAGTCGAATCTGTGACCTCTTGCATGTCAAGCAAGCGCTCTAACCAACTGAGCTACGCCCCCGTATCAAGCATTCGAACGCATCATAATATATATCATATACCTCAGCGCCCGTATATGATAGCACAAAATTACTGTAAAATCAAGTATTATATCGTTTTATTAACAAATTATTCAAACAGTGATTTTTTTGTATTTTCCCCCTTGCAAAATTGTAAAAAATGTGATATAATTGTCAAGTTAACAAAATCAATCTTATACTCCAAGGAGGAGAACACTATGAGTTTTCTGTTAGACGGTGTTTTAAGCATCACATGGCAACAATGCGTAATGTATGCGGTAGGTATACTGCTTATTTACCTTGCGATCGCCAAAGAGTACGAACCGACCCTGCTTTTGCCCATGGGATTCGGCGCAATTCTTGTCAACCTGCCATTTTCGGGTGCCATCGACCAAATGGTTGGCGGCAATACCGCACACGGCATCATACAATGGCTGTATGATATGGGTATTGAGGCCTCTGAGGCAATGCCGCTTCTTTTGTTCATCGGTATCGGTGCAATGATAGACTTCGGTCCTTTGCTCTCCAACCCCAAAATGTTCCTTTTCGGAGCTGCGGCGCAGTTCGGAATTTTCTTTGCTGTTGTTGTTGCCATAGCTTTGGGATTTGACCTTCGTGATGCGGCATCTATCGGTATCATCGGTGCAGCGGACGGACCTACATCCATTCTGGTTGCAAACGTTCTTAAATCCGGTTATATCGGACCTATCGCCGTAGCTGCTTATTCCTACATGGCGCTTGTCCCGATCATTCAGCCTATTACAATCAAAGCGGTTACCACAAAAAAAGAACGTATGATACGTATGCCCTACAATCCAAAAAATGTTTCACGCTTTTTACGCATAAGCTTTCCTATCGTGGTAACGGTTATTGCAGGCCTTATAGCCCCCACTTCAGTCTCGCTGGTCGGCTTTCTGATGTTTGGAAACCTGCTTCGCGAGTGCGGAGTTCTCAACAACCTTTCGGAAGCGGCGCAGAGTATGCTCGCAACACTGATAACATTGCTTCTCGGTATCACAATTTCGTTCAGCATGATTGCCGAAAAATTCGTAACCCTTGAAACGCTGCTCATAATGTGTATCGGTCTTGTGGCATTCATATTTGACACCATCGCAGGTGTAGTATTTGCAAAGCTCATGAACCTGTTTTCAAAAAACAAGGTCAACCCCATGGTCGGTGCGGCGGGCATTTCCGCGTTCCCCATGTCAGCACGTGTTATTCAAAAGCTGGGACTTGAAGCAGATCCTTCCAACCATCTGCTTATGCACGCGGTCGGCGCCAATGTTTCGGGTCAAATAGCATCTGTTGTTGCCGGCGGTATGATACTAAATCTTGTTCCGCAGATTCTGCAGAGCATAGGATAATCGGGAGGTCTGACATGAATATAGAGTTACTTAAAATAGCATTTCAGCTCATGGGACAGGGTATGCTGGGAATTTTTGTGGTAATGGCAATTATTGCCGCGGTTGTTTTCGTATTTACCAAGTTCTCAAAATAGTACATATAACCAAAAACCGCAGAATGTTTTGCACATTCTGCGGTTTTTACTTTATATTTTATTCTTCCGGCTTGGTTTCAAGCTTTAACGGAAAATCGCCCAGTTTATTGACCTTAAAACCGTTTTTCTTGTATTCTTCGTAATCGAAAGCCTCAAGCTCATCAATGGCGAGCTTATGGAATTCATAGAAATTATACCACCATTCGTAACCGCTTCCCAATTCGGCGTTGAGATATGCATCGGCAATATCGCAGCCCATTTTGGGTGCAACATAGAACGCGCCCATGGCAAGTACATTCACTCCGTTACCTGTGATTGCACGCAGTGCCGCGGGAACGCTTTCAACAACACCCGCATGTACGTGAGGACATTTCGATGCGGCTATATGTATTCCCATACCCGTACCGCAGAAAAGGAGCGCCCGCTCAAATTCGCCCTCGGAAATCATGGCGCCCGCACGCAGTCCCACTCGGTGGAACATAAGGTCAGTGTCATCAGGGTCAGAATCCGCTTTTACGCCAATATCGGTAACCTTCCATCCCTTATTCACCAGATGCTCAACAACAGCTTCTTTGAGCGGAAATCCCGCAAAATCGGCACCTACAAGTATTTCTTTGTCTTTAACTCTTTTCATAGTCTTCCCCTTTCATTTCAGAGAAACGTTTCTCGGTATTGAGTACAGTATATCACGTATTATTTGTATTGTCAACTATTTTAAAAAAAACGCTGTAATAAATCTCCTCTGCAACAGGTGTCAACAACAGCCTTTATGAAATATACTATATCAAGAGGTGATTTTTATAGGAGAAATTTTGAAATCAGAAAACCTGTGTTGCAAATATCAAGCGGACAACGGAGAGGTGGAAGCTCTCAGGGATATTTGCTTTTCCATAAATGAGGGAGAGACCGTAAGCATAATCGGTCCGTCGGGATGCGGAAAATCCACGCTTCTTTCAATAATTGCCGGACTTGAAAAGGCAACAAGCGGAACTCTTCTTGCTGACGGCAAGCCTGTTGACGGAGTGCGTGAGGATATCGGCTACATGATGCAGTCAGACAACCTGCTGGATTGGCGCACAATACGCAGAAATGTGCTTTTGGGGCTTGAGATACGCGGAATATGCACACGTGAAAACATTGAATATGCCGACAGTCTCATGGAGGAATACGGTCTGGGCGAGTTCAGCCGTAAATATCCGTCTCAGCTTTCGGGCGGAATGCGTCAGCGCGCGGCACTCATACGAACGCTTGCCACACGTCCGCGTATACTGCTGTTGGACGAAGCATTTTCCGCATTGGATTATCAGACCCGTCTCAAGGTGAGTGAAGATGTGTGGCACATTCTGCGGCGTGAAAAAATGACCACACTTATGGTAACTCACGATATTCCCGAAGCCATCAGCTTTTCAGACAGAATAATAGTACTCACTCCCCGCCCTGCCTCGGTTCATGCAATACACACGGTGGACATACCTCTCACTCCCATGAAACGACGCAACGACAGCCGTTTTTCGGGATTTTTTAATCTCCTCTGGAATGAAATAAATCAGAGGGGGTGAAAAGATGGATGGTATTTCCCCCGAAAGGGCTGTATATCTGAAAAATAAACGCAGGACAAAGAGCAGGATAACCATGCTGAGACTGGGCATACTTATAGGTTTTATAATTCTGTGGGAGATTTCCTCTTGTCTGAACATGGTGGATTCTTTTATAATGAGCAGTCCGTCGAGGATAGTAAAAACCCTTATCTCGGTAAGTGAAAACAACATTCTGATTCATATAGGTATAACCTTTTTCGAAACGCTGACGGGTTTTCTGCTCGGTAGTGCCATGGGTATTCTTATTGCAATCGTTCTGTGGTGGAACGAAACTGTTTATCGCGTCAGCGAACCGTATCTGGTAGTGCTTAACAGTTTGCCGAAAATCGCACTGGGACCCGTTATAATAATATGGGTAGGTGCAGGTCAAAAAGCAATAATCGTGATGGCGCTTGCCATTTCACTCATTGTAACTGTGCTGGAGGTGCTCAACGGATATGCGGCAACCGATAAACAGAAAATACGCATGGCACTTTCCTTCGGGGCAACAAAACGGATAGTATTCCAAAAAATTGTATTTCCGTCAAATGTTGCCACCATATTCAATTCGCTCAAAATAAGCATAGGGCTTTCGCTTGTGGGAGTTATTGCGGGCGAATTTCTTGTTTCAAAGGGCGGGCTTGGATACCTTATCGTTTACGGCGGTCAGGTATTCAAGATGGATCTTGTCATGGCAAGTGTTTTTATACTGGCGTTGATGGCGCTGGTGATGTACAAATGCGTTATATGGCTTGAAAAAATAATTCTCGGCGCCATAAGTCCGGGAAAACACTGAGAGGAGCAAAACATGAAAAAAGTCATTTTACCTTTTTTTATTCTTTTATTCACACTGTTTGCACTTGTAAGCTGTAACACCGACGATGAGCTTGTAAAAGTAAGTGTAAACGAGGTAACACATTCGGTATTCTATGCACCGCAGTATGTTGCAATCAACAAGGGATTTTTTGAGGACGAGGGACTGGAGATTGAATTTGCCACCGGCGAGGGTGCGGACAAGGTTATGGCAGCGGTACTTTCCGGGTCGGTGGACATAGGTTTTTCGGGGCCCGAGGCAGCAATATACGTTTACAACGAGGGCAGAGAGGATCAGCCCATGGTGTTTGCACAGCTTACTCAGCGCGACGGCGCATTCCTTGTGGGGCGCGAGCCGCAAGAGGATTTCAAGTTCACCGACTTGAAGGGCAAGCACGTTCTTCCCGGCAGACGCGGCGGAGTACCCTTTATGACCTTTGAATACGTGCTCAAAGAGAATGGTCTGGACACAACCAACGACCTCAAATTTGATGACAGCATACAGTTTGCCATGCTGGCAGGAGCATTTACAGGTGGAACCGGCGATTATGTAGCTTTGTTTGAACCCGTAGCCTCTACGCTTGAAAAAGAAGGCAGAGGACACATCGTAGCATCCATCGGCGAAGCGGGCGGTGATATTCCATACACAGCTTATTATGCCAACAAGAGCTTTATCGAAGAGAATCCCGATGTGATTCAAAAATTCACTAACGCCATTTACCGTGCACAGCAATGGATACGCGAAGCTCCCGCCGAGGAGGTTGCAAAGGCAATTCAGCCCTCTTTCCCCGACACAGAGCTTGACATACTTACTACTGTTGTGGAGCGTTACATTTCCATTGATGCATGGTGTGCTACACCTGTTATGAATGAGCCAAGCTTTATGCGTTTGCAGGAGATAATATCAACTGCCGGAGAGCTTGACAGGAAAGTCCCTTTTGAAGCAGTGGTAGACAACAGCTTTGCACAAAATGCAGTAAAATAACAATACGAACGGGCAGAAGCTTTACGGCTCCTGTCCGTTTTTTTGCTTGTGCACAAAATAAGTGAATTTTTTTAAAATTTTTCACAAAAGTACTTGTATATTTTTGAAAACTTTGCTAGAATATAGGGTGTATTAATATTTTAACATTTTTGGAGGTATTATATCATGTCAGTAAAAGTTGCTATTAATGGTTTCGGCCGTATCGGACGTCTCGCATTCCGTCAGATGTTCGGTGCTGAAGGCTATGAGGTTGTTGCAATCAATGACCTTACCAAGCCTTCCATGCTCGCAGGTCTTCTCAAGTACGACACCGCTCAGGGCGGCTACTGCGGCAAAATCGGTGAAAATCTTCACACTGTTGAAGCAGACGACGAAGCCAACACCCTCACCGTAGACGGTAAGGTTCTCAAGATTTATGCTGAAAAGGACGCTAAGGATCTTCCCTGGGGTCAGATCGGCGTAGACGTTGTTCTGGAGTGCACAGGTTTCTACTGCTCCAAGGACAAGTCTCAGGCTCACATCGATGCAGGTGCTAAGAAGGTTGTTATCTCTGCTCCCGCAGGCAACGACCTCAAGACCATCGTTTTCTCCGTAAACGAAAAGACCCTTACTGCAGATGACAAGATCATCTCTGCAGCTTCCTGCACCACCAACTGCCTGGCTCCCATGGCTGCTGCTCTTAACAAGTATGCTCCCATCCAGTCCGGTATCATGTCTACCATCCACGCTTACACCGGCGACCAGATGATTCTCGACGGTCCCCACAGAAAAGGCGATATGAGACGTGCAAGAGCAGGCGCTGCTAACATCGTTCCCAACTCCACCGGCGCTGCTAAGGCTATCGGTCTTGTTATTCCCGAACTCAACGGCAAGCTCATCGGCTCCGCACAGAGAGTTCCTGTGGTAACCGGCTCCACCACCATTCTCACCGCTGTTGTTAAGGGCACTGATGTTACCGTTGACGGTATCAATGCCGCAATGAAGGCTGCTGCTTCCGAATCCTTCGGCTACAACACCGATCCCATCGTTTCTTCCGACGTTATCGGTATGAAGTACGGTTCTCTCTTCGATGCAACTCAGACCATGGTTGCAAAGATTGCTGACGACCTTTACGAAGTACAGGTTGTTTCTTGGTACGACAACGAAAACTCCTACACCAGCCAGATGGTAAGAACCATCAAGTATTTCGCAGAAATATAATCACTGTCTGATATTAAGGCGAAAAAACCTCCGCGCTCAACCAATTGGTTGAGCGCGGTATTTTTATATATTCACCTGACATCCGTCGTATGCCACAAGACATCCGTATTGTTTTGCATTTTCTTCTATAATGTGGTGGATAGGGTTTCCGTTATGAGAAAAATGGTTTACATATTTAATCGTCTTATCGTTAACCGCTCCCATTCCCGAAAGTCTTTCAAGCACCTCTTTAATGTTGGCAAAGTCCATGTGAGAGCCCTTTCCGGCGGGAATATCCACATTTGTGCAATCCAGGCTCACCATATCGAACACCTTTTTGTTCTCTTCAATATACGAAAATACTTCTTCATAAAAATATCCCGTATCATGGGCGTAAAGCAGTGTTTTATCCCCTTCGATTATGTATATCAATGCCTCGCCCTCCGGCATGTGTCTTGCAGGCAGTGCGGTTATTCGGTAGCCGTCGACCTGTACAGTGTCAAATGCCTTTATAACATTTATTTCCACATTCTTGGGGGCAGACGAAAACATTTTTGCAGTGTAGCCGGAACAAAACACCTTAAGAGTGGGAACTCTCATTTCCTTTGCATAGGCACCGCCTCTTATGAGAAGGTCATCCTTATAAAAATGATCCTCATGTGCATGAGTTATTACAAGATATTTTATCAGATCTCCTTCAATACCGTTAGTAAGAAAATGGTGGTATGTATCGGCAGGAAAATCAATGAGCATATCATTATTAATCAGCGTCTGTGAACGGGTACGAATATTTTTTCCGCCCAGCCTTCTTGCCTCAACACAATATTTACAGTTACAAAAAACAGCAGGCATTCCCTCCGACGCCGCTGTGCCAAGATATGTAAGCTTCATTTGATGTACCCCTTTTAGCAGAATATTAAAAAATATCAGATTGTCTATATTTTACAACACCTCACGCCGATTGTCAAGAGTACAAAATTTTTTGTTTACTTATTGTTAAAGTTGCGTTACTATTTTAGTAGTATACTGTAAGTTGGAAAATTGAAAGGAGGCTGTCTGAATTGGTAGAACTTAAGAATGTAACCAAGCTGTACGGCAAAAAAGCCGCCGCCAACAATGTCACTTTCAGCGTTGAAAAAGGCGAAATCGTGGGATTTCTCGGTCCCAACGGTGCAGGCAAAACAACCACAATGAATATTCTTACCGGTTACCTTTCCGCCACGAGCGGAAGCGCAAAAATAGACGGTATAGATATACTTGACAACCCCATAGAAGCAAAAAAGAGAATAGGATTTTTGCCCGAAACTCCCCCGCTTTATCTGGATATGACGGTAGGTGAATACCTGTCCTTTGTATACTCCCTGAAGGAGTGCAAGCTGCCCAAGAAAAAACATCTTGATGACATTTGCAATGTTGTTGGCATAAAGGATGTGTATAACCGCGTTATCAAAAATCTTTCCAAGGGCTATAAACAGCGTGTTGGTATTGCACAGGCACTTGTGGGAAATCCGCCCGTACTCATATTCGACGAGCCTACGGTAGGTCTGGACCCCAAACAGATAATCGATATCAGAAACCTCATACGCGGATTGGGCAAAAGCCACACCATAATTCTTTCCTCACACATACTCCCCGAGGTACAGGCAGTGTGCGACAGAATAATTATTATAAACAAAGGTGTTATAGTTGCCAATGAAAAGGCGGAAAATATATCTCAGATAGTCTCCAACCGCTTCAAAGTGTTGGCTAAGATATGCGGTCCCGCGGAAGCTGTGCTTCGTGCTCTGCGCTCCATGCCGGAGGTCACCTATGCTGAAATCCTCAGCAATGCCTCGTCGGACGACAGCGTTTCGTACCTTATCCAGTCCTCAGCTTCTGTCGACATACGCAAACCGCTTTTCTACATGCTGTGTGAAAAGGGCTGGCCGCTTGTGGGACTTGAAAGCGCAGGCGCAAGTCTTGAAGATATATTCATAAATCTTGTTGACAACACCAACCGTCAGAAAAAGGAGGGTGCCGAATAATGGGTGCTATTTTCAAGCGTGAGCTTATTTCCTATTTCACCTCCCCCATCGGTTATATATTCATGGCGGTATATCTTGCCATTTCAGGCGCGGTATTCTGCTTTACCACTCTTGCCATGGCAAACAGTACGGTGGGAATGTATTTTATGATAATGATATTTTTCTACATCATACTCATTCCGCTCCTGACAATGAAGCTGTTAAGCGAGGAAAAAAAGCTTAAAACCGAGCAAATACTTCTTACCGCTCCCGTAAGCCTTTTTGAAGTGATTTTTGCAAAATTTCTTGCAGCATATGTTCTCTTTGCGGGAACATTTCTGATTTCATGTCTGGAATTCGGCGTTTTGTATCTGTACAGCGACCAGATAAACACCGCTGTTATAATTTCCGGCTCTGTGGGAGTACTGTTTATCGGCGGTGCATTTATCGCCATCGGGCTTTTCGTTTCTTCGCTTACGGAAAACCAGCTTATTTCCGCAATACTTTCAATTTTTGCTATTTTCTGCATGCTGGCACTGGGTCTGGTTTCCTCGGGAATCGATTTCGAGCCATTGAGAATACTTGTCAAATGGCTGTCGGTATTTGACCGCTACAACGATTTTTCCTACGGTCTGTTCAGCCTGAGTGCAATATTCTATTATATTTCCATAATTGTTGTTTTTCTGTTTTTAACCATAAGAATTTACGAAAAGAGAAGATGGGAGTGATGCGGAATGAAAATCAAAAATGTTTTTAACTCCCGCAAATTCAAATACGGCTCGGTTGCTATGATTTTTTCTGTCGTGTTCATAGTGATGGTTATTGTTGTAAACCTTATTTTTACCGCACTTGACGACAAATACAATCTCAAATATGACATGACCTCCTCGGGCATATTTACCATCACAGAAGCGACTGAAAAAGCACTCGGAGACATTGACACAGATGTCACCATAAAATTTCTTGAGCCTATCGACAAGGTGGCTGAAAATGACCTTGGAAAATACATCAAGGAATGTGCCGAAAGTTATGCTCAGAAATTCACCAACGTCAAGCTTGAATATGTAGACATGGTGCGTTATCCCGCGCAGATAAACAAGTACCGTGAAAGCGGAGAGATAAAAACCACCTCGGTGATAGTAGAAAGTTCACTGCGTTACAGGGTGCTTTCGCGCGACAGCTTCTTTGTTAACGACGGGCAGTATTATGTGGGCTTCAATGGCGAAAAAAAGCTGACTTCCGCCATTCTTCAGGTAACAAATCCCCGTCAGCCGGTTGTTACCTTCACACAAAATCACGGCGAAACAGTACCTGCCTCAATGCTGGAAGTATTCAACAATGCAGGTTATCTGGTCGAGCGAAAGGATATTTCGGTTGAAGCAATAAATCCCGACACCGAAATAATCGTAATCAACAACCCAACCACCGACTTCTTCGGTCTCAACACCGCGAAAGAGGGCGGTGTATCCGAAATAGAAATACTCAACGACTACATGAACAGCTTTAAACACGTTATGGTATTTCTTTCGGCAGACAATACCGCTCAGCTTCCCGAACTTGAGGAGCTTCTTGCCTCACGCGGAATCAAGGTAAACCGAGGAAGCAAAATCAAGGATATGGGTGCCGCCATAACCCCGGACGGCTACATTTCAATTGCACAACCGACCGGCGAAATGTACGGAAGCATGCTCACAAAGGGCGTTACCGGCAGAACAATTGTGGCAAACTCCGCCCCCATAGACATACTGTTCACCGACAAAAGTGTTTCGGAGGATGGTGCATATGTGTACACCTACGATACAATTTATGTGGATCCGGTGCTTTCCACGACCGCAGAAGCAGTGGCTTCAAACCATGATGAAACAGAATCAAAAGGTCCATTCAACACCATGGTGCTTTCCTCAAAGTACGATTATGTGAACAACGAAAAAACCTACTCGCATCTGCTTGTGGCATCTACCGATTCGTTTTCAAACTATATCGGCTCAAACAGCTTTGGAAATGAGGATATTCTTTATAATGCCATGACCGTAATGGGTCAGGAAAAAGTTCCTACCGACATTGGTTACAAGCTTTTCGACAACAGTATGCTTGAAAAGATAGATCAAGAGGCAGTAACAAGATGGTCATGGTTTCTCATCGGTGCAATTCCTCTTGCCATTGCCGCATCCGGACTTATTGTTTGGCTGAGACGGAGGCACAGATAATGTTGAAGAAGTTCATTCCGATTATAGTAACCCTTATTGCAATTGCAATCCTTATACCAATTTACCTTTTCATAATTCAGCCTGCTTTGGACGATGCAACCGACGATACTCCAAGTGTGGGTTCTCACGGAGAAATGCTCAGCAACCAGGGGCGCCCTTTCATCATCAATCCCATGGACGAATCCCAGCTCAATACCATCAAGGTTACAAATGCTTCAGGCGGATTTGAATTTTTCCGTGCAGCTGACGGCGAGATATATCTGCGCGGTGCAGAACAGCATCTTTACAACACCGAGCTGCAAAAACAGCTTTATACCAACACCGCCACATATCTCCTGGCAATGGAAAAGCTGGAGCAGCACGACGAGCTTTCGACCTACGGACTTTCGGCAGAAAACCTCTCCGCAGTTGTCGAAATAACCGACGAAAGCGGTAATTATTACCGTCTTATCATTGGCGACAAGCTGGCAACCGGCGGCGGATATTACGTTATGCTGGACGGCAGAGATGCAGTGTATGTAGTGGATACAATGTTGGAGCAGTCTGTATTTTGCAGTGCAAAAGATTATATTTTCCCGCTTATGGTGCCTGCCATCAGCCAGAATGACTATTACTCCATAAGCTCCTTTTCCCTTAAAAAGAATGGCGAGCAGTTTGTGGATATCGAAAAAATGACCGCCGAAGAAGAAAGTCAGAGTGTGATTTACGGTCAGTACAAAATGACCTATCCCACAAATTACACGCCCTCCGCGGAGAATATGACCATCATACTTCAAAGCTTTATTGAATTTACCGCAGACAAAGTGCTGGATTACGACATTGACGAAGAGAAGCTGGCATACTACGGCTTTAAAACAGGCATGAAGTATGAAATCAATTACAGCTACAACGGCGTCAACTATGTGCTATATTTCAGCGGAAAAACACACAATGGCACATACTATGTATACTCGCCTCTGTTTGACCTTATCGGAGAAATATCCGAGAGTAAGCTTCCTTTTCTCGAATGGGACCTTATAAAGTTTGTCGACCGCAATATTTTTATGATAAACATTGATAACATTGCAAGTATTGATATCACCTACCCCAACGGCTCCGCAACATTTGCACTGACAGGTGAAAAAGAAGCTCTTTCTGTCACACTCAACGGCAGCAAGGTGGACACACAGAACTTCAGGTATTTTTACAAATCACTCCTTTCCATTGTAATCGACGGATATGAAGCCATGCCCGAAAGCATTCCTCCCTCAATGACATTACAGCTCACAACGCACAACAATCAGGTTATGAATTTTGATTTCTATGAGGTGGGAAGTCTGAAAGCCTTCTTCACGTTGAACGGAAAAGGAGAATTTTACGTTCACCGCGACCACCTGCGTACCGTTATCAGCAATCTTTCTAAGCTTGCAAGCGGCGAAAAAATCGAAGCTTAATAAATAATAACAAACAAAAAAGTCTTTCGCATATGCGAAAGACTTTTTTATCTGTTACATATTATCCGAAATACTTAACGCCGGATTCAAATATCTTTTGGTCCTTATCACCGGGAACATTAAGTGCCACATAATCGCCACGGCGCTCGCTGTGACCCATTTTACCAAGCACACGTCCGTCGGGGCTGGTAATACCCTCAATTGCATAATCGGATGCGTTGGGGTTAAAGCGGATATTGAGTGTAGGCTCGCCCTTCTCGTCAACATACTGTGTTGCTATCTGACCGTTTGCAATAAGCTTTTCAGCCATTTCCTTATTTACACAGAAGCGTCCCTCGCCGTGAGAAATAGCCACAGTGTAAACATCGCCCACATTGACACCCGCAAGCCAGGGAGACTTAACGGAAGCAATACGTGTATTTACCATCATGGACTGGTGGCGTCCGATGCTGTTGAAGGTAAGAGTAGGATCATCGGGCGACATCTGAGCCTTGATTTCGCCGTAAGGCAAAAGTCCCAGCTTAATAAGAGCCTGGAAGCCGTTACAAATACCCAGTGCAAGACCATCGCGGTTATACAGAAGGTCGTTTATCGCCTCAGCTATCTTGGGGTTGCGAAGCACAGAGGTAATAAACTTACCTGAACCGTCCGGTTCATCACCGCCGGAGAATCCGCCGGGGATCATGAGTATCTGTGAGTCGGAAATCTGCTTTGCAAGCTCGTCGATGGACTGCTCTACAAAAGCGGGAGTAAGATTTCTGAATACAAATATTTCGCCGTTTCCGCCCGCACGGTCAAATGCCTTTTTAGTGTCATATTCGCAGTTGGTACCCGGGAATACGGGGATTATAATTTTTGGCTTCACAAAAGAGGTTTTGGGCTTGAGAGAGCTTCTCTCGGTAAATTTATACGCCTCGACCTTTTCGTTCTTTCTTTCAAGCTGTTCCACACTGTGGATGGGGAACACTTTTTCAAGAGGCTTTTCCCATTCCTCAATAAGCTTGTCGAGATTCATGGCTACACCGCCGAGAGTTATGCAATTCTTATCCGTGGTGTAAGCAATAAGCTCGCCGTTGATATCATCGTCAGTTTCAACGATAAATCCGCCGTAGCAGTTTTTAAATAGTGCCTTGGTGTCACCTGCGACAAAATCAACACCGATTTTATTACCAACAGCCGCCTTGAATACTTCATCAAATGCGCCGCCGAAGCCAATGGAACGCGCGGTGAGAAGCTTGGAATCTGCCGCCAATGCATGAACGTACTCAAACAGTTTCTTAAGGTCATCAAATACCACTACACCGTTTTCGTCATACTTTGGAGTCAGCATATAAATCTTGCTGCCTGCTTTTTTGAATTCACCCGTAACTATACGGCGTGCATCAAACGGAGCGATAGCGAAAGAAACGATAGTAGGCGGAACATCAATCTTTTCAAATGTGCCCGACATACTGTCCTTACCGCCGATAGCCGCTATTTCAAGCTCGCACTGAGCCTTGAAAGCACCCAGCAATGCCGCCATAGGCTTGCCCCAACGCAGAGGATCGCCCGAGGTTCTTTCAAAATATTCCTGGAGTGTAAGCCAGGTATCCTTATAGGAAATACCCGCCGCAACAAGCTTGGATACAGATTCAACAATGGAACAGATACCGCCGTGGAAGGGGCTCTTCTCGCACACATAGGGGTTGAAACCATATGCCATTACGGAAGCTGTTGAGGTTTCCTTATTCATTACCGGAATCTTAGCCGCCATGTACTGAGAAGGAGAAAGCTGATATTTACCGCCAAAGGGCATTACAACGGTGGAAGCACCTATGGTGGAGTCAAAACGTTCTACCAGACCCTTCTGGGAACATATATTAAGGTTATTGAGATACTTATATACACTGTCTGCAACGTTTTCGGTGTCAATTTCATCCGAAAGACCGTCGTACAGACCCTCTTTATTCACCTTGGGAATAGCGATATCGGTATTCTTCGGGGCGCCATTGGAGTTAAGGAACTCACGGGAAATATCAACAATGGTCTTGTCGTTCCAGTTCATTCTCAGACGCTTTTCCTCAGTAACACGTGCTACGGGAGTAGCCTCAATGTTTTCGCCGTTTGCAAGGCTTATAAACTTATCTGCGTCCTGTGCCGCAACAACTACCGCCATACGTTCCTGTGACTCGGAAATTGCAAGCTCGGTACCATCCAGGCCCTCATATTTTTTGGGAACTTTGGAGAGGTCAATAATAAGTCCGTCCGCAAGCTCACCGATAGCAACAGAAACACCGCCTGCACCAAAGTCGTTACAACGCTTGATAAGAGTAGTAACATTCTTATCGCGGAACAAGCGCTGAATCTTTCTTTCTTCCGGTGGATTACCCTTCTGAACCTCTGCGCCGCAGGTAGTGATGGATTCAACAGAATGTGCTTTTGAAGAACCGGTGGCACCTCCGCATCCGTCGCGTCCCGTTCTTCCGCCGAGAAGGATAATAACATCGCCATCTGCAGGAGTCTCACGACGTACATTTTCAGCAGGAGCCGCACCTACAACTGCACCTATTTCAAGACGTTTTGCAACGTAATTGGGATGATAAAGCTCATAAACACCGCCTGTTGCCAGACCTATCTGGTTACCGTAGGAGCTGTAACCTGCCGCCGCACCCAGAGAAATTTTGCTCTGAGGAAGCTTACCTTCGATAGTCTTATCAACAGCCAGTGTAACATCAGCCGCACCGGTTACACGCATTGCCTGATATACATATGTTCTTCCCGACAGCGGGTCGCGGATTGCACCGCCAAGGCAGGTCGCCGCACCGCCGAAGGGCTCGATTTCGGTGGGGTGGTTATGAGTTTCGTTTTTGAACATCAACAGCCAGTCCTCCTGACCGTCCGCAGTGTCCACCTTTATTTTGATAGAGCAGGCATTGATTTCCTCAGATTCGTCAATGCTTGCAAGATGTCCTGTCTTTTTAAGGAATTTAACACCCATGGTGGCAATATCCATAAGCGTAACGGGGCGTTTGCGTCCGCCGTAAACGAACTCTCTCTTTTCAAGATAGCTCTTGAATGCCTCGTATATCACTGCCTCGTCAATATAGGCATTCTGAATGGCAGTAGAGAAAGTGGTGTGACGGCAGTGGTCCGACCAATATGAGTCGATAAGACGAAGCTCGGTCATGGTGGGATTACGCTGTTCGGTTCTGAAATAGTCACGGCAGAACTTTATATCGGCCTCATCCATTGCCAGAGAGTACTTCTTTATAAAGCCCACAAGCTCCTCATCGGAAACAGTTATAAATCCGTCAATGGAAGCAACTTCTGTGGGAATATCGAATTTCTCATTAAGAGTTGTTTTTTCTTCAAGAGAAGCCTCACGGCTTTCCACCGGGTTAATAAGATATTTTTTTATTTTATCAAATTCCGCATCGCTTACGTCACCGGACAGAATATAAATTCTTGCGGTACGCACAACGGGTCTCTCTCCGCAGGAAAGAAGCTGGACGCATTGTGCGGCGCTGTCCGCGCGCTGGTCGTACTGACCGGGCAGATACTCGGACGCGAAAATTCTGCCCTTGTATTCGGGCATTTCAAAATAAACATTATCGACCTGAGGTTCAGAAAAAACGCTGGCGCAGGAAAGCTCGAAAATATCCTTCTCAATTCCCTCTACATCATATCTGTTAAGAACTCTTACATCGGTAAGAGAAGAAACAGACAGATTTTCTTTTAGATCGTTATAGATTTTATGCGCTTCAACAGCGTGTATTCCGAATTTTTCGGTATAAACTCTCCAAACCATTTTGTATATCCTTTCAAATTGAAATTAGTCTGAACACAATACATTATAGTATAACATAATATACTAAAAAAAACAAGATACAAATTCAACAAATATTATATTCCCGTAACCCTTCGGGCAATATCAGCCGCAAGCCGGGCTTCGTTTTCCGTAATTTTCTCAAACGATGCCTCAGGATGAAGTCCCAGAGGAGCCGAGCCGGTAAGCGTTCTGAACCACACCTGCGCCAAAAGGTAGGTAGGAAGCCCCGTCGCCGCATGGAATGTGTCGGCATGGACATCTTTATCCCACAATTTATTAAGCTCCAGCATTGCTTCTCCCGACGGTATTATGCCGTCGGCATTTATTTTTTCCGCTGCGAGGTTATAACACTCAAAAACTTTTTTGCTCATTTCTTCCATGGAGTTGAAGCCCTGCTCCGCAAGGCGCTTGCTCCCGTCAGCATAGCCCCAGGTCTGATGTATGTAAAGCTTTGCATGCGGACAGACTGTACGTACATACTCCGCAAGCTCGTTTATATACGGGTAATAACTTTCGGCTTTTGCGCTGAAATGGCTCGCCTGCTGAAGTGTAACAACCGTCCAGTCATCGCTTTTGAGTGCTTCCTCAATAGTGGTTATAAGACCGGTAGAATTACCGTTAAGATAAAACGGGTTAACTCTCGCACTTGATTTCATGTTGTTATAATGAGTTTCAAGCGAGCATCCGCCGATGTAAAGATTAGCAGTCTTCATAGGAACACGGTCGGCATAACCAAGCTGATACAGATAAGTTTGTGCGTTATGGGAAAAGCTGTTTCCTATTGAAAGAATTTTAAGCATAAAAATCTCTCCTTACATAAAGCTGTCGGCAGTAATGAATTCATATCCGTTTTTGTGAAGCACATGTGACATGGTCATAATCTTTTGGGAGTAGTCAGGCTGATATGCATAATAATCGGAATAAAAATACTGCTCATGATTTCCGACGGAAATAAAGGAAGTTCCGTTTCTTTCCTCAAGTATTCGTTCAATATCCGCAAGCGTATAAAGATTGAGGCAGGGGCCCACACCTCTTGCTCTGAACTTCATAGCGGTGTAGTCGTCCGTCAAAGAATTATTTTTACCTATCAAAGCATCATTCTGTGCAGTTGAAAGATGGTTGTACGCACATGCGGACGAGCGGATACTGATATTGGCACCGGGGCGTGTATAAAGTCTGGTTTCGGGCTTGCGGTTCTGCTTTATGCGTGCACCGTGACCATACGGCAATACGCTATCGTCGCCCGTAAATTCTGTGGTTTCGCCGTCACTGCAGTAAATAAATTCAAGTCCGCAGTCTTTAAGCGCTCTGCATCCTTCTTTGCTTATAGGAAGCCAGTGAGGAACAATTGCACGTGAAATGCTCTTTTCACCCGCAAAACGGCGGATCTCATCAAGAATCTGCATACAATTCTGCTTGACATCATCATATTCGGCATTTATATACGGATAATCGGGGAATTCCTGCTTTGCGTGAAAGGTCATTTTAAGCCAATCGGAAGCCTTTTCAAACTCAGACTTATATTCATCCGTCATATCACTGAGAGTAAACTCGTCATTACCGTAGAAAAAGTCGGTGCGGTAAAAGAGATTGAGCTGAACGGTAAGTCCGTATTGGTCGTGAGCCTTTTTGAGGGTATTCATAAAAGGATTGTCAAACATGGACTTGGGACGAAGTCTTGTCAGGTCACGCATGACCCAAATTACATCATCGATAAAGAAATAAGCCTGTTTTTTCATTTTATTCTCCTCACTTTTATATTAAAACATGGACATTTGATTTGTTTCGGAAAGGTTCTTTGTAACCCCCAGCTTTCTCAAGACCTCAATAACAGCTTTTGTAACACCGCTTTTTATCCGTAAATCTTCAATGGAAAGTATCTCATTTCCGCTGTGCATGGCATTATATATACTCTGTGCAGCATTTTCGCCCAAACCGGCAATGGAGGAAAACGGCAAACGCATCTTTCCGTTTTCCGGCAAAAAATCGTATGCTGCCGACTTATTAAGGTCAACGGGCAGAATTTCAATTCCGCGTGAAAGACATTCGTTTACAAGCTGCATTGTACTGTACATCGCATTGTCCTTCTGAGTGTTTTCACGCTCGGGATCGGACAGCATTTTTATTACATTTCTCACACTGCTCTTACCGCCCATTACTATTTCCGCATCAAATCCGCCCGGAGCGACAGTGAAGAACGCACAGTAAAATTCAAGCGGCATATGCACCTTGAACCAGGCAAGACGCAACGCGGAAATAACATACGCAGCTGCATGTGCCTTAGGGAACATGTATTTAATTTTCTTCGCAGAGGCAATGTACCAATCGGGAACATTATTCTCCCTCATTACTTCCTCGTATTCGGGCTTAAGTCCCCTGCCCTTACGGACATCCTCCATTATCTTGAATGCCGTTCCGGGTTCAAGACCCTTAAGCATAAGATAAACCATTATACTGTCACGCGTTCCGATAACGTCCGAAATGGTACATGTTCCGTCGCGTACGAGGTCCTGGGCGTTTTTCAGCCACACGTCCGTTCCGTGGGAAAGCCCCGAAATCTGCAAAAGGTCAGAGAAGCACTTTGGCTTACAGTCAATAAGCATCTGTCTGGTAAAATCCGTGCCGAATTCAGGCAGACCGAAGGTACCTACCTCACTGCCTATATCCTCCGGCTTTACCCCGAGAGCGGATGTATTCAGGAAAAGGCTCATAACCTCCGGGTCGCTCATTGGGACATCAAGAACATTCATCCCCGTATAGCGCTCCAGCACCTTGTATTTGGTGGGAACATCGTGTCCGAGTATATCAAGCTTAAGTATGGTATCGTGCAAATATTCAAATGCGAAGTGTGTAGTGATTACACCCGAATTCTCATCCTCGGCAGGATGCTGAACGGGGGTAAAATCATAAACATCCTTATCGCGCGGAACAACTATAATTCCGCCGGGATGCTGACCCGTCGTGCGACGTACACCTGTACATCCGCTGACAAGACGATCCTCCTCAACACGGGAAATAACGGTTTCGTGGGCTTCAAGATACTTTTTGACAAAGCCGTACGCCGTTTTATCCGCGAGAGTACCAAGAGTTCCTGCTCGGAACACGTTTTCCGCACCGAAAAGAACCTCGGTATATTTATGTGCTTCCGCCTGAACATCACCCGAAAAGTTAAGGTCAATATCAGGGGATTTATCGCCTTTGAAGCCCAGAAAAGTTTCAAAAGGAATGTTATGTCCGTCGCGGTACATGGGCTTTCCGCATTTCGGACAGTTCTTAGGCGGCATATCAAAGCCCGAGCCGTATGCGCCGTCGGTAACAAATTCGCTGTATTTACAGTCAAGGCACAAATAGTAAGGATATAGTGGGTCAACCTCGGATATTCCTGCCATAGTCGCAACAAAGGAAGAACCAACCGAGCCTCGCGAACCCACAAGATATCCGTCCGACTCACTTTTTGCGACAAGTCGCTGTGCAATCACGTAAAGCACCGCAAAGCCGTGTTTTATAATGGCATCCAGCTCTCGCTGCAAACGTGTCTGCACGATTTCGGGAAGCGGGTCGCCGAATTTTTCCTTTGCGTGCTTGTAGCACATTTCAGTCAGCTCTTCTTCTGCACCGGGCATCTTCGGAGTATAAGTACCCTCGGGAATAGGGCGCACCTCTTCCACCATGTCCGCGATAAGATTAGTGTTGGTTATTACCACCTCACGAGCAGTTTCCTCGTCCAGATAGTCAAATTCTGCCAGCATTTCGTCTGTGGTGCGGAAATAAAGCGGGGTTTCTCTGTCTGCATCCGAAAACTTCATACCTGCAAGAAGGATTTTTCTGTATATGCTGTCGTTGTCACGCAGGAAATGTACATCCCCTGTGGCAACAACGGGCTTGTTCAGTGATTTTCCTATCTCAATTATCTTTTTATTAATTCTTATAAGCTCTTCACGGTCTGCAACCTTGCCTTCGTCTACAAGGAACTGGTTATTACCCAAAGGCTGTATTTCAAGATAGTCGTAAAAAGAAGCTATGTTCTTAAGCTCATCGTCATTTTTGCCGTCCAGAACCGCTTTATAAAGCTCTCCCGCCTCGCAGGCAGAGCCGATAATAAGTCCCTCACGGTGTTGCTCCAGAACTGTTTTGGGGATTCTGGGGTGACGACGGTAGTAATTCAGATAGGAATAGGACACAAGCTTATAAAGATTTTTGAGTCCCACAAGGTTTTTAACCAGAATTATCTGGTGATATGTAGGTAATTTCTTGGGGTCTGCCTTGGCACTCATGTTCTGCACCATTTCGGACAGTGATGTAATACCCTCCGATTTGAGCTTTTCAATCATTTTTTCAAAAACATGTGCCAGCATTTCGGCATCATCGTCCGCACGATGGTGATTGGCATGGGGCAGTTTATAATAGTCCACAAGTCTTTCAAGACTGTGGCGATTAGTATCGGTGTTTACATAACGAGACAGTGCCAATGTGTCGAGATAGGTGTTATCAAGCTTTTTACCGCATTCCTCGGCAGCAAGCTTCATAAATCCCATATCAAAATTTGCGTTATGAGCTATCAGCACCCTGTCACCCGCAAATTGCATAAAGGCGTCAAGCGCCTGCTCCACCGATTGGGCATCAGCCACCATCTCGTCGGTAATACCCGTGAGCTTTACAATATCCTCAGGTATAGGCATGCCGGGGTTTACAAAGGTATCAAATCTGTCCAGCACCTCGCCGCCTCTGTACAGCACGGCGCCAATTTCGGTAATACGGCAGTTTCTGAGCGAAATACCGGTGGTTTCGATATCGAATATTATAAACTCAGAATCCTCCAGCGAGCCGTCCATTTCTCCGTACAGCGCTCTTGCCGTATCATCGGCAAAGTATGCCTCGACACCGTAAATCAGCTTCATCCCGAGCTTTTCCGCGGCAAGCATCGCCTGCGGATACGCTTGCAAAGTTCCGTGGTCGGTTATCGCAACCGCCTTATGTCCCCAATCCTTTGCCGTCTTTACAATAAGCTCAGGCGGTGTCGTGGCATCCATGGTGGACATATTGGTGTGAAGATGTAATTCAACACGTTTTTCCTCTGCCTCGTCCTTTTTATACACAGGTTTAGCAGAGTAAATAGCTGTGGGGCGGACAATCAGTTCGTTGTCAAACTTATCTCTGCCAGGTTTACCGAACACAAGCACACAGTTATCTCCGTCGGTTATATCCTTCGGGACAGACATTTTCTTTTTGTTGGGGTCAACCTCTTCCTTGGGAGCAAAAAATTTAAGATGTGCAGAAGCAGCATCGTCCGTCACCTTGATAGATGAAATATATTTATCCCCCGTACGGTTTTCGCGGAATTCCTGCCCGAAAACCTTTCCGCAGAAAGCTACCATCTGCTGGTCATCAGTAATGGATGCAATGGGAATTATTTTATTCTGATTAATATTTTTAAGTTCTTTGCCGTATAAAAGCTGAGCATCGGAAATATCAAAGGTCATAAAACCCGAATGAACTATTCCGTCATCCCCTACCTCGAAGGTGACTTCCTTGTCAGGATTCTGAACCTTGAAAAACGAACCTGATTTATCCTCAAACACAGGCACCGTCTCGGCAGTGTTGTCCGACGGCGGAATGTAGGTATACTTCAGTTCCTCGGGTATCTCACGGTTGAGATATTCCTCCATATTGAATTCCTCGATGTTTACGATTTGTACCGAAACATCAATGCCGAACTCATTTTTTATAATACGACTCAGCATATTCTGGCATCCGCCTTTGTCCGGCAGTGTAGCATAGCCGTGGGCGCATTTTATCGTGAGAGCACCGTCGGAATATTCCGCCTGTGCGTCCTCAAAAAAGCCGTTTGCAAGAACAGTGTTACGTCCCAATTCGATTATAAGCTGTTCGTAATACGACACATCAAAAAGCTCACCCGGATACTTAGGCATTATAAACACCGAGTTCATTTCGTAAGCTTCTTTTATTTCCTGCTCCAGCTTGTAGAGCTTATTTTTATCGACAATTTTTTCAAATTGCAGGTCAATTACCATATCCCGCTTTTCCTTATTGTAGCGGATGGCAAAGTCCTTGATTCCTTCAATTACATCACGAGCATTTATACTCGGGGAAAGTTTGTGAAATTTTTCAAGAAAGGTCAATGTTTTCGTCCTTTATGTATTTATTTGCAGAGCTTTTCCACTTCGTCAAGCAATGTCGGGATTATTTTGTCGGCATCCAGTTTTCCGATTGTTTCACCCTTTTTGAAGAGTATGGCATCCCCTGCTCCGCCGGCAACACCCACATCGGCTTCACGTGCCTCACCCGGTCCGTTAACCGCACAGCCCATAATAGCAACCTTTATTCTTCTTTGGGGCTTGAAATTCTTTTCAGCGAGCAACCGTCCGAATTCGTCGGCTATTTCAATAAGGTTGATTTTGCATCTTCCGCATGTAGGGCATGACACAAGCTCGATACCGTTCTTTTCAATACCAAGTGCCATGAGAAGCTCTTTGGCGGCACGTATTTCCTCTTTTATATCGGCAGTCAGCGAAACACGAACGGTATCGCCTATTCCGTCGCACAAAAGTGCACCAATGCCCGCGCTGGATTTTATAATCCCGCCGTATGTAGTGCCCGCCTCGGTAACACCTATGTGCAAAGGATAATCGGTATTACTGCTCAAAAGCCGATTTGCCTTTATCATAGTTATAACGTCCGAGCTTTTTACCGATATAACTATGTCGTTAAAATCAAACTGCTCCAGCTTTTTCACATTCAGAAGTGCGCTTTCGTAAAGTGCTTCGGGTGTGGGCTTTTGGTACTTTTCAAGTATGCTTTTTTCAAGTGAGCCGCCGTTTACACCAATACGTATGGGTATATTTCTTTGACGGCAGGCATCGCAAACCGCCTTTATGCGGTCGTCACTGCCTATATTTCCGGGGTTTATCCGTATCTTATCTATGCCTGCATGAGCGGCTTCGACAGCCAGTTTATAATTAAAGTGTATGTCCGCCACCAACGGCATTTTAATTTTTTCTTTGAATTTGGCAATATTTCGCACGCTTTCCATATCAGGCACGGTAAATCGTGCAATATCGCACCCTGCCATTTCAAGCTCGTAAAGCTGAGCCAGTGTTTTATCAAAATCCGCAGTATCGGAATTTGTCATGGACTGAATGGCGACCTTGTTGCCACCACCAATGGTAATATTTCCTATTTTTATCTTTTTTGTCGGCATATTATCCCCCTACATAAAAAGCTTGGTTACATCCTTAAAGGTGACAAAAACCACCAGTGCCATAAGCAGTGCAAAGCCTGCGGCATGAATAAAGCCCTCGGCTTTAGGACTGACAGGTCTGCCTATAACAGCCTCTATCGCCAGAAAAAGTATATGTCCCCCGTCCAGTGCGGGAACAGGCAACGGGTTAAAAACACCCAGATTCATACTGATGACAACAAAGAAGTAAAGAAGTGTTTCCCATCCCATGCTGACCGCTTGTGCCACCATACCAACTGTTCCCACGGGACCCGACATAGCTTCCACACCGGCTTTACCGCTTATAAGCATTGCAAAGGACGTGAAAATCAGTCTTATTGTACCGAAGCATCCGTAAAAGGTCTGCTTTACAATTTGCCCGAAGGTACGCCTTATTCCGTAAAGCTTGAAGTCAAAAACGCCCATCTCGATTCCGTCCTGGACAACGGTGTTGAACACAACATCTTCAAAAACTATTTCCTTTTCACCGCGGATAACGGTTATATCGGTGGGCTGAGAGCCCGAAAGCATTATTTTATCCGTTATATCGCTTGCAATATTGATTTTCTGAGTGCCAATCTGCGTTATTCTGTCGCCCTGCATAACACCGTAATCGGCAAGCACGGAATTTTCCACCGAATATACCACCGTGTCCGGATAGGCGGGCTGAAGACTTACATATATAAACATAGCAACAAAGCCCACAAGAATATTGGTCAGCGCACCTGCGCTAAACACAAACAGCCTTTGAAGCTTCGTTTTATTGTGCAGCGCCCGCGGGTCATTTGCATCACACTCCTCGTCCTCACCCACCATGCTGACAAAACCGCCGACAGGTAAAAGACGAAGTCTGAAAAATGTGCCGCTTTTGGCTTTATGCGACAATACCGTCGGTCCCATACCGACGGCAAATTCATTTATCCCCACACCGCAAAGGCGTGCGGCAACAAAGTGCCCCGCCTCATGCACAATTATCAACAACCCGAAAAACAATACAGCTGCAATGATACTTATAAAAAATCACTCCGTTCTTATGAACACAGTTCAAGTACTTTTTCACGCGCGGCGATGTCTGCCGCTTCAATATCCTCAAGTGTGGGATTGATTATTGGTTTTATACTGTTATACGCCGATATTACAAGGTCAAAAATATCGGTAAAGCTTATCTTCCTGCTTAAAAACTCGCCCACCGCACATTCATTCGCACCGTTAAGTATGCAAGGCGCGGTACCGCCAACCGAAATGGCATTTCGTGCCGTCTTTATAAGTGAGAATGTGTCCTCGTCCGGCGGTGAAAATGTAAGCGTAAGTCCGCTTTTGAAATCCAGCGGACGGCAAAGACTTTCGGTACGGTACGGATAAGTCAGCGCAAACTGTATACAGTGCTTCATATTTGGGTTACCCATCTGACCCAGCACCGAGCCGTCGCAGAATTCTACCATTGAATGAACAATACTCTGACGGTGTACGGTTATTTCTATTTTCTCCTGAGGTACACCGAACAGCCGCACCGCTTCAATAAGCTCCAGACCTTTATTCATAAGTGTAGCGGAATCGATTGTTATTTTTTGTCCCATACTCCATGTGGGATGATTAAGTGCCTGTTCAAGCGTCACCTTTTCAAGCTCTTTTCTGGTCCTGCCGTAAAAAGGTCCGCCGGAAGCAGTGATTATCAGCCTTTTTATGCTTTCATAGCGGTTGAATCCGCCCGAAAGGCACTGAAATATGGCAGAATGCTCGCTGTCTACGGGCAGAAATTCCACTCCCTTTTCCTTTGCGCGGGAAAGAATTATTTCACCTGCACAAACAAGGGGCTCCTTATTTGCCATAGCAATATTTTTTCCACTGTCAATAGCGTGAAGTGTGGGACGTATTCCGCATTTTCCCATAAGGGAATTCAAAAGTATGTCCGCTTTTGATTCATAGGCAGTTTCACATATTCCGTCAAAACCGCTCAGCACGCGCACATTAGTGTCGCTCACCCTCACCTTGAGATCAGCGGCACTTTTTTCGTCACCCACAGCACAATAAGCCGGAGAGTATTTTCTTATCTGTTCTTCCAGCATTTTAATGTTCGAATTGGCACACACCGCCGAAACCTCAAATCCGCATTCGTCCGCCACTTCGAGAGCCTGAGTTCCTATTGAACCCGTTGAGCCAAGTAAAGCTATCGTCTTTTTTTCCATTATTTTTCCTTTGCTATTGTATGCCATGTTAAAGATTAAAATACCTTATCTGAAAAAATAAAACATATCAGGTCTGGATGAAATTATCATTAATAAAAGCGCCACCGCCAAAATGCTGTCAAATCTGTCAAGTATTCCGCCGTGTCCGGGAAGAAGATTTCCGAAATCCTTTACTCCGTAAGCGCGCTTAAGCTTGGACATAACAAGATCGCCCGCCTGGGATACAATGCTGAGAACCACACCCGATACCGCAAGAAATACAAAGTTGACCTCTGTGTCCGAAAAGCTTTTTATAAGAAAACCGTACAGCAAAAATGACAGTGTACAGAAAACGACACCGCCCACAGCGCCCTCTACTGTTTTTTTAGGGCTGACATCGGGTATAAGCTTATGCTTACCCAAAAATCTTCCGCAGAAATATGCTGCCGTATCGGTAACCCATGCACCGATAAATACAAGCCATATCACAAAAGCTCCCTGTTCCATTCGGCGTATGAGCAAAAGGCTGGTGAAAGAGCTTACAGCGTATACGCAAAATGCAGAAAACGCCGTCAGCTTGCCAACATCGTATTTTCCCTTTGCCATTACCGATACAAGCATCATAAGGAATATCATAAGCATGGAAATATTGTATATGTACTTATATGAGACTGCCGTGTACAGCGGGAGCGCAACTGCATAAATATAGGCAGGCAGGCATACAGCAAATTCTTTTTTCATACCCCATACGCCCAAAAGCTCATAAACCGCTATAACACAAACGACTGCCAGCGCTGCATTAAAAGCATATGTGCCGGAAAAGCACATCACCGGCAAAAACACCGCCAGCCCTGCGGCAGCAGTGAGTATTCTTGTAAGCATATCGCATCCGAACCTTTCAGAGGATTATCAGATATTAAGCCTTATCAGCTTTTATACCGCCGAAGCGACGGTTTACATTACGGTAGTAGTCCAGTGCCTTGTCAAGCTCTTTTTCGCCAAAATCAGGCCAGAGTACGTCGGTGAAATAAAACTCGGAATAGGCACTTTGCCACAACATAAAATTGGAAAGGCGCATTTCTCCGCCCGTGCGTACAATAAGCTCGGGATCGGGTCCGTGAGAGGTGTACATACATCTTGACATACTTTCCTCCGTTATCTCCTCGCCCCTTTCGGCAAGCATACGCGCCGCACGCACTATTTCTGCACGTCCGCCGTAGTTAATGGCTATGTTCATTTTATTGGGACAATGCTCATGCTTCTTTTCGACATCCGCCATAAGCTTTTGCATTTCCTCGCTGAACACGCTTCTGTCGCCTATAAAAGTGATAGCCATATCTTTGGCACGCTTTACATCAAGGCTTTCGTGCATGTTCTCGACAAACAGCTTCATAAGTCCCTCTACCTCCTCCTGAGGACGCTTCCAGTTCTCAGTGGAGAAAGCATAGACGGTTATCATTTCTATGTTACGGTTGATGCAGAACTCGCATATTTTTTTGAATGCGGCTCCGCCTGCGGCATGTCCGGCAAGACGGGGAAGACCGCGTCTTTTTGCCCATCTTCCGTTGCCGTCCATAATAAAGCCGATATGACGGGGCATTTTAAGCCCCGTAATATTCTGCTCTTTTTTCTTAAAAAGTGTAAATGCCATGAATTAAAGCTCCATGATTTCTTTGTTATTTCCGATGGTGGTATGCGTTAATACATCAATCTTCAATACCAAGCATTGTCTTGATTGTCGGTAAAATCACACCCGCCATTCTGTAAAAGCCAAGATCGTTGGGATGAATTCTGTCAATCGTGCACAATTCACGGTCTTCTTTTCCGAAGAACGTTTCACCGTCAATAAAATACACGTTTTTATCGCCTGCTTTTACAGCATTGTCGTATGTTTCTTTGATTACTGCTCTTCGTTCTGCGCCATCCTCCGAGTAATCAAAATCGGGTTTCGTAAGCATCAGTATGGGAAGATTGGGATTCGCCTCTCTGATTCGTTTAAAGAACGGCTCATGAGTGTTGCGAAGGTCTTCAACATCAGGCGAATTATAGTCATAATCCAAGATGAAAATGCTCATATCAATCGTATTTATATAATCCGCCATTTCAAGTTCGCCTCTTGCGCTTCCCGAAAAGCCGAAATTATAATAATCAAGATCCAGCCAGCGCGATATAATCGCGTTGTATCCGTTTGTTATGTTACAGCAGCATCCGCCCTCTGTTATGGACGAACCGTAATACAGAGCCTTGCCGTATTTATACGGAGTGGGCGCTTCAACACAAGCATCGTCCGGCACAATAATTTCAATGTTTTCAACTACCTCATTGCGCAGAACCCATATTGTAACATCTTCCATATTACTGCTCTTTTTTACCGTCTTTTCAAAAACCTTTGTGTTATAATCCGGAGGATTAAGCAATGCGGCAAAAACAGAATTCTGCCTGTCTCCGACCATAACACTGCAAGCCTGGCAAGCATATATACTCATTCCCACATCCGGGTTTAATGTTTCCAGATGTACTCTTACGGTAAATTCCTCTGCGTCTGTTCTGAAGCAAACGCGTGCACCGGGACATCTTCTTCCATAATGTACTAAATTACCCAATTTTGCACGCAATTCTTCGGGCACTCTCTCAAGCTTTTTCTTTTCCTCGAAAAAAGGCACTCCAAATACCTTTATGGGCTCTTCATAGCAAGTGTAGGTTTTCATATGTCATATCTCCTTGAAAAAATAATAATACTGTCATTAGATATTAAGTTTTATCGGCTTTATTCAGCCGAAACGGCAATTGAGATTGGGTAATGCTCCGGTGCTTTGTCACGCTCTTTTTCGTCGAATTAAAGCTCCATGATTTCTTTGTTCTTTTTAGCGCAAGCCTCATCAATGTTCTTTACGTACTTATCGGTAAGGTCCTGAATTTCCTTTTCGCCCTGCTTCTGCTCGTCCTCGGTCATTTCGTTCTTTTTCTTCATATCCTTCATTTTGTCATTGGCATCGCGACGGATATTTCTGAGGGCAACCTTAGCATCCTCGCCAAGCTTAGCAACCTGTTTGGTAATTTCCTTTCTGCGCTCCTCGGTAAGCTGAGGGAACACAAGACGCAGGCACTTGCCGTCGTTCTGGGGAGTGATACCCAGGTCGGAGGCGATTATAGCCTTTTCAATAGTCTTGAGTGTGCTTGCTTCCCAGGGCTGTATAAGAATTGTTCTGGGCTCGGGCACCTTCACTTCGGCTATTGTATTAATCTGAGAGGGAGCGCCGTAGTAATCCACGGTAATCTTATCAAGTACCGCAGGGTTTGCACGTCCTGCACGAATGGTACTGAATTCATTTTCGAGAGCCTGAACGGATTTCTGCATTTTTGCTTCGTATTCTTTAGCATTGATTTTCATAGTGGTTTTACCTTTCTTAACTATATAATATAATTTTATTAATTTACTCTGCCTTTATGAATGTGCCGATGTTTTCACCGCACAATGCACGCATTATATTGTCGGGATCATTGAGTCCGAACGCAAATATCTCAACCTTGTTATCCTTGGCAAAAGCTGCCGCGGTATAGTCAAGAGCCTTAAGACCCTTTTCCAGAATTTCGCTGCATGATACGCTTTCATACTTAACCGCGTCGGGATTGGTAACAGGGTCCTTATCATATATTCCGTCAACATTCTTGGCGAACAGCACCATGTCGGCGCCTATTTCCGCCGCACGAACCACAGCGGTGGTATCTGTGGAAAAATAAGGAGTTCCCAAACCAAAACCGAATATCACAACTGTTCCCTGCTCAAGAAGTTCTACCGCTCTGAAACGGTTAAAATCCTCTGCGGCGCGGTCTATTGTCTGGGCGGTCATAACCTTTGCATTCACGCCGTTCTGTATCAGAACATCCTGAATTCCGATGGAATTTATGGTAGTAGCAAGCATCCCCATATAATCGGCACGCACACGGTCAAAATTGGGATTCTTGGCACCGCGCCATATATTACCGCCGCCTACAACAACTGCCACCTGAACACCGCTGTCCACCGCCTGCTTTATCTTTTTGCAGACAATGTCCAGAAAGTCAAAATCAATAATGCCGTCCTTTTTTGTCCCCTTGGCATCAAAGCCCTGCATCAGTGCCTCGCCGGAGAGCTTAATAAGGACTCTTTTATAAACCGGTTTCATAATCACATATCCTTTCGATTATATATTTCTACACATAATATATTTTACAACAAATTTGTCATTTTGTAAATAGGTATTTGTAATAATTATGAAAATTAATATTTAAAGTGCGCGGATTGTTTACATTATTTATGTTGAATGAAATGTATTTTTTTGTTATAATAAAAATTATGAATTTATAGGCGATTTTCGTGAGAATGAATATTTTCCATTAGTTGCAAATAGATGTAGCTGTTCCTGTGGTGTCTGGTGTCGGTGAGGGCATAAGAGCTATCGGTATTGCTGCGGAAGTTGCTGATACCGTTCATGATACTTCAAAAGCTGTTAAAGCCGTAGAAAATGTTTCTGATAATGCAGAAGTAGGTTTTGAAACAACACAAGAATTTTTACAGAATGCCGCAAATAGTGTAAAATCACCGGTGACCGGACATGTATCCGGCACAAAACAGCATTCTGCCTTTAAGAGCGTAGTTGATTCTGCAAAAAATGACCGTTTGAAAACAGAGATTTCTTTCAAAGACGGCGAAGTAGTTCCATATGGTAGAAAAGGAAGTGTCCGTATTGATGTTCTCGAATGTGATGAAAGCGGTAAAATAATTGCAGCATATGACTTAAAAACAGGTAGTGCAAAGCTGAACCAAAAACAAATAGATGCTATACGGAAGAATACCGGAATATTTGATTTACCTGTTTTTGAAATTAAACCACAGTGAGGTAACAAAATGACAAACTATAAAACTATAATTAAAAAACACTTTTCCGAATTTACCAATTCATATGGATTTGTTAACCAAAAAGGCTTGTTTTGGTATTCCATGCATGATGGCTTTTATAAAGCCATAGGATTTGAAGGTAAACCCCACAAATATGAACCTCATTATTTTGTCCAACCGCTTTTTGTTGGTGTTCGTGATTATATTATTTTGGAATACGGTAATTATATACCGGCACTATGGGATAAAGATAAAAGAGACGGCCGAAGTTTACTGCTGTTTAGAGAATACGAAGAAGAACAGTTCGTAAACAATCTTGAAGCGGTAAAGGATTACATGGCAGATAAAGTTCTGCCAACATTAGAAAAAATAACGGATGTCAATGCATTGATCGACATATTGAACGGAAGATTTTTCTGTTGTTCTGAGTTCAACAGAATGAGGTTAAGGGCTTATTCTACGTTGTATTCAGGAAAATACGAAGAGGCGTATCATTTATTCAAAGAATACCTCGAAGTTGAAAAAGGAAGCGGATGGATTTTAGAATCACGTATTTCAGAGCCGGAACTTTTGCTTGAATTAATCGAACGCAATCCCGAAGAAGCCCATTCGATACTGAAAGACAACATCACTAAAACCATAGCAGCGCTGAAACTGAAGGTGTAAATTTGACAAATGGGGACGTACATTTCCCGTCATCTTTTTGACGGTTTCGGTTCGCGCTGTCGAGGCTTCCCCTCCGAGGGCGCATTATGCCTTTTGATGCGGTATATTTTGGACAGTAAGGAGAAACTGCAATGAAAAAAAACGTATATATATTCCAATTATTATAGTTATATTCATTTTTTCGATTATTATTATTGAAATGATGAACCCTTTACGTAAATCAGCGGAAAAATTAACAGAAGATATATTGACGCTCACTCCAATGGGAACAAGTGTGGAAGATGTTATTGACGTAATCAAATCCCATAAAAAATGGGAATGGGATGGATGTATAGCTCCTTACGGCATTCGCAGGAGCATATATATTATAAAACTTGACTCTTCCCAATCAATCGAGGTTAAGCTTGGTTCATATAGAAATCCTTTTCCCTTTGTGACTGGTGTATTTGCAGAGTGGGGATTTGATGAAAATTCAAAACTCACAGACATTTGGGTATATAAGGAAGAATATTTAATATGAGAGCCATGACATTTGGGAACATCGGGTTATCTGAGGACACTTGGGGACGTACATTTTCAGTCATCTTTTTGACGGTTTCGGTTCGCGCTGTCGAGGCTTCCCCTCCGACGCTACGCTAGGGGCACATTACACTTTGCGTAACGTCGCTGTCACGGAGTGACTGATGAGGTGTAATAGCCTTCTCCAGCGGAGAAGGGGGACCACAGGTTCAGAATAAAAAATTTAAGGAGAATTTTATGAAAAGCATTATCAACACAATAAATGACATCAAAAACGGAGTGTATGACGAGCATTTTGCCATATTATACACTTCCGAAAAAGTCAGTGCCGCCAGAGAAAGATTTCTCGGGGCAATTGACGAATTTGCCTCGCTTTACGGACAGGACAGAGAGATTTCCATGTTTTCCGTATCCGGAAGAAGCGAAATTTCCGGCAACCACACCGACCACAATCACGGACGCGTCATTGCTGCCTCTGTCAGTCTTGATATTATCGCCATTGCCGCAAAATCCGACAGCAACATCGTGCGTATAAAGAGTGAGGGGTTCAATCAGGACGTCGTTGATATTTCCGAGCTTGATCCGGACAAAATACGTAAATTTAATTCCGGCGCCATCATAGCGGGTGTATGCCGCGGATTCCTTAACGAGGGATTTTCTATCGGAGGATACGATGCTTATACCACCTCCAATGTGCTTAAGGGCTCCGGTATATCCTCCTCTGCCGCATTTGAAGATATGGTCGGCACAATTCTCAACCATTTTTACAATGACGGGAAGGTTGATTTTATCACTCTGTCAAAAATCTCCCAGTATGCCGAAAACGTATTCTTCGGAAAACCATGCGGTCTTATGGACCAGATTGCGTGTGCCGCAGGCGGTTTTGTTACAATAGACTTTGAAGATACAAAAAATCCCGTGGTAAAGCGTCTTGATTTTGACCTTTCTGCCGCAGGATACAGTCTCTGCATTGTAAATACAGGCGGAAATCACGCCAACCTCAATGACGATTACGCTTCTATACCCGCCGAAATGAAAAGTGTTGCAGCGGCATTCGGAAAAGATGTTTTGCGCGGACTTACAACAGAGGATATTTTCTCAAAAGCCGCACAGCTTCGCGAAACCGTCGGTGACCGTGCCATTATGCGTGCGGTGCATTTCATAAACGAAAACAACCGTGTTGCCGCGCAGGTGGAATGTCTCGAAAGAGGCGACCTTGACGGATTCTTTGAGGGAGTAAAAGCATCCGGACTCTCTTCCTTCTGCTATCTCCAGAATATTTTTACCACAAAGAATGTTTCCGAGCAGGGACTTTCGCTTGCACTTTGTCTGTGCGAAAAGCTGCTGAGCGGCAAAAAAGCCGCATGGCGTGTTCACGGAGGCGGCTTTGCCGGCACTGTACAGGCATTCGTTCCGAATGAGTACGTAGCTCAGTTCAAAGAAGCTCAGGAAAAAGTGTTTGGAGAAGGCGCCTGCCATGTATTGCTGGTGCGTCCGGAGGGAGCCTGCAAAATTTGAAAAAACAGACCAAACTGCTTCTGCTCGTCGGATGGTTCATTCTTGCCGCGGCAATGTATTTTGCGGCTGTAAGATTTGAATTTGAGCCAATTATGCCCATATACATGCTTATGAGCCTTGCTTTCGGCATAGCCTTCTTTTTGGTCAACGGTGGAATACGCTCCACAGTAAAGACAAATGGCAAGCAAATCGGCATTAAGCTTTCCAAAAAGCAAAAATCACGCATGCGGTACAAAAATGACAGCTTAGAGGTTCCTGACAAGGACGAGGTGCCCCGCGCTAATATTTTCAGGCTTTCTCCCGAAAAGCAACGTTTTTTCGCCGAGCTGTTTTTAATATTGTTTCTCGCACCTACCGCTATTCTGGTTATAGATTATGTACTTATCGTATTTATCCCATCTTATATTTGAGTGAATTATGATTTTTAAAACACTTTTTTCCGGTTCGGGCGGAAATTGTACCTACCTTAAAGTCGGAAACACCGAAATTTTGATTGATGCAGGCGGTTCCACAAAACGTATCGAGTGCGCCCTGCGTGAACTGGACACATCTCTTGCCAATATATCCGCAATATACATAACTCATGAGCACAGCGATCATGTAAGCTCACTGCCCGTTCTGCTTCGCGCTCACGGTATACCCGTGTACATCACTCCCGAATCCGCACGCTGTATGTGCACCGACAGTACGCGTGAGCTTTTCAGAGAATACTTTTATACCATCGACCCGGGCAAAGTGTACGAAACAGGCGATATTGCGCTTATTCCGTTTTGTACACCCCATGACTCAGTTATGAGCGTTGGATATCGCATATGCGCCGGGGACAAAGAATGTCTGGGATATGCCACCGACACCGGACATGTTACCGACACCATGAGAAAATTTCTTTCGGGATGTAAGCGCGTGGTTGTAGAGTCCAACCATGACGTTGATATGCTCAAAAACGGTCCTTACCCTCCATATCTGAAAAAACGAATACTCGCCGATACGGGGCATCTTTCCAACGAGTGCTGTGCGAACTTCCTGTGCGATCTGGTGGACAGCGGCTGTGAAAGCATTATGCTTGCGCATCTTTCAAAGGAAAACAACACTCCCTCCGCTGCATACAACACCGCAAAAAACGCTCTTGAACAGCACGGGGTAAAAATCGGAAAGGATGTAAATCTTGCCGTAGCGGCAGAAAAGTGTATATGTGACATATGCTGAACATAAACATAATACATACCGGTTCCTTCAAGGAAAAATACCTCAGAGAAGCCTCAGCCGAGTACGAAAAACGCATTTCTCAGTATTGCCGTCTTAAAGACATTGAGCTTAAAGAGGCCTTTCTCAGCGACAATCCTTCGGAATCCGAAATAAAAGCGGCTCTTGCCTGTGAGGAAAAAAAGATACTGGAAAACATCCGTCCCGGCTCATATTCCATAGCTCTTTGTGTGGAGGGTGTCCAGATAACCTCTCCGCAGCTTGCCGAAAAATTCAATTCCGTGGCATGCTCGGGCTATTCCACAATTAATTTTATAATCGGCAGTTCTTACGGACTCAGTGACAATGTAAAATCACTTTGCGATTTCAAGCTGTCGTTTTCCAAAATGACATTTCCCCATCAACTTATGCGCATAATTCTTGAAGAACAAATATACCGCGCTTTCAACATTTCAAACAACGGAAAATATCACAAATAGAGGTAACCATGGCAAACAACACTTTTAACAAAAAAATATTTTCAATTCTTCTCGAGCTTTCAAAGGGCGATGACCGAAGCTGGCGTCAGTTTGCCGCCGACTGCGATATAAGCTACGTGCAGATGCGCAAGCTGGCTCTCATGCAACAGGAAAATCCGCCTCGCACAAAGCTTATAAAGAAAATAGCACAAAACTCCGCAAACGATATAACCTTTGAGGACCTTCTTTTCACCGTGGGACTTAATTTCGAGGACGACCGCAAAAAGCTCCCCGTTTCATCAAACACAATGAAGCAGGGCGAGCTTTTCTACGAAAAATATCTCTCCCTTTCCATGGGACAAAAAAAGATGCTCAACGATTTTATTGACTTTTTATCAGGAAGAAATTAAATTCACAGACTCTGAAAGGAGAAAAAACATGTTATGGCTCAGTAAACTTTTAAACGTTCCCGAATTCGGATTTATGATGCAGGCAGAGGGCGGAAATATAGCCGTTCTTATAATCGGACATATTCTTTGTATTGCAGTGGCTTACCTGCTGGGAAGTCTTAACTTCGCGGTTATCATATCCAAGTATAAATTCAATGATGACATCAGAAAATACGGAAGCGGTAATGCCGGTATGACAAACATGCTGCGTACATACGGAAAAACTGCCGCCCTCATGACTTTCCTGGGCGATGCATTCAAGGCATTTTTGTCCGTGTTTATCGGCATGCTTCTCCTTGGCGAAAGCGGTACATATCTTGCCGGACTTGGCGTTATCGTAGGTCACGTATACCCTGCATACTACGGATTTAAAGGCGGAAAAGGCGTTGTCACTGCAATTATTACCGTGCTTTTCATTCAGCCTGTTATTGCGCTTATGGTAATTGCCATTTTTGCGCTTGTGGTATTATGCACACGCTATATGTCACTCGGCTCCATACTCGGCGCGGCGTTTTACCCTCTTCTTGTTTACACCTTTGTTCCGGGCGCCGGTCTCAAGGTAATATATGCCTTTATTATTGCCGTATTCATTATATGGCTCCACAGAGCGAACATCATGCGTCTCAAAGACGGCACCGAAAGCAAAATCAAAATAGGCTCGAAAGGTAAAAAGTAATGAACAAAGCCGTTGTAAAAAGCTGTAAAAGCTATGACATTGAAGAAATAACCGCTTGCCTGGAAGCAATTATTGACAATTTCGGCGGGCTTGACAAGCTCTTTGAAAAAGGAAACAAGGTTGTGATAAAGCCTAACCTTGTTATGAAAAAGCCTCCCGAAAGTGCTGCTGTAACCCACCCTGCCGTAATAGAAGCGCTTATCAATATTTTAAAGAGAAAAACAAACGATATTACCATAGCTGAATGTCCCGGCGGTCCTTACACCAAAGAACGCATGAGTGCTGTGTTCAGAACAGCGGGATACACCGATGTTGCACAACGCACAGGCGTTAATCTTTGCACAGAAATGAGTCAAGTGCAGGTTCCCTGTCCCGAAGGAAAGGTAACCAAGAATTTCACTGTGCTTAAGGAATTCCGCGATGCCGACATTCTCATAAACGTTTCAAAGCTTAAATCGCACGGTCTGACAGTCATGACAGGAACCGCAAAGAATCTTTACGGTCTCATTCCGGGTCTTGAAAAAGCCCAGACCCACGCAAGGTTTCCCGGTGTAGATGAGTTTTCTGATTTTATTTGCGACCTTAACACCGCATTCAAACCCGACCTTTCAATACTGGATGCCGTAATGTGCATGGAGGGCAATGGTCCTACCGGCGGAGATGCGCGCTTTGTCGGTTACATAATCGGCTCGGATCACACCTACGCCGCAGACCTTGCAGGCGCAAAAATAATAGGCTTTGACCCTGACGAGGTTCCCATGTTCCGCCGTGCCGTGCTTCACGGTCTTTGCGAAAAAGAGCCTGAAATAATCGGCGACAGCTTCACCCCACTTACCGACTTTAAACGTCCCGACCATCAATCCGGCGGAATAATCGGAATGCTTACCAACTCCTCAAACAAGTTTATACGCAATATAGTACGCTCGCGTCCCGTAATAAACAAGAAAAAATGTGTAGGATGCGGAGAATGTGTTCAGTGCTGTCCTCAAAAAACAATCTCAATAGTTAACAAAAAGGCTCACATAAATTCCGCGAACTGCATCTATTGCTACTGCTGTCAGGAGCTGTGCCCCAAAAAAGCGGTGGACATCAAAAAATTCTTTTTACTTAATTTCCTGAAATAACGGAGAGAAAAATGAACATCACTCGCGTAAGGCTTAACGCCGCGGCAAAAATCAATCTCACACTGGATATAACAGGCGTACGAGAAGACGGTTATCATACTCTGGAGAGCATAATGCAGACCATTTCAATGTATGACACTGTGGACATAAAAGCCACCGACACCGGAAATATTGATCTTCATGTCAATGTGCCGTTCATACCAACCGACAACCGTAATACCTGCCACAAAGCCGTCACAATGTACTTTGATGCCTGCGGTAAGAACATCCCCGGTGTAGAAATACGCATCGACAAAACCATACCATCCTCCGCGGGGATGGGCGGAGGAAGCGCGGATGCCGCCGCCGTTCTGAGAGGGCTTGAGTATATATATGGAAAATGTCCAGTTGATATTTACGAAATAGCCGCAAAAATCGGTGCGGATGTTCCCTTCTGCCTGGCGGGCGGAACACGAATGTGTCGCGGAATAGGTGAAATAATGACCCCTGTTCAGGTGCATAAATCGCTGTTCTCAAAGCTTCACATTGTAGCGGCAAAAAACGCACGTGGACTTTCCACACCGTACATGTTCTCCCAGTTTGATAAATCCCCCGCACAAACCATAAAACGCCCTGATAACGAAAAAATGCTTTGGGCTCTCAAAAGCGGAAATGTGAAAGAGACAGCAGACAATCTGTGTAATGTATTTCAGGATATCGCCATTCCGGAACGCCCGGACATAGCTACACTAATCGGCAACATAAAAGAATGCGGTGCACTCAATGCCGTTATGACAGGCTCAGGTGCTGCAGTATTCGGGGTATTTGATAATTTTTCCGCTGCCATGAGGTGTATAGGAAAGCTGCGCCGAGAAAATGTTTTTGCCGAATACGCAAAATTCATAAAACCCACACGATGAGTGTTAAAGTGGAATATAGTAATTTTGACATTTAACATCTCGATAAATTCATTTTTTGCGAAATTGACTCCAAAATCATGTCATAATTGAATTTTTGAAGGCATAAAAATCACACAATTTTGTTTATCGGTTTCGATTTTAACATTTTTGTGTGATTTTTAACATTTTAATTGATATTTTTTTAACAAAGCTATGCTATACTATATGTGTTGAAAAAAACTTACGAAAGGCTGATATTATGTTATACATTATTGACGATGCAGACATTGAAAAAATACGGGAATGTGTTGAGTTTTATCCCGTAGACGGAGTTACAACCAATCCCACCATTATTTCAAAGCAAAAGGCAGACTTTCCCTCTCTGATACGCTCACTGCGCAAGCTTATAGGCAATGATCGCATGCTTCACATACAGACCACCGCCGAAAAAGCAGAAGATATAATTCGTGAAGCGCATGCCCTGCAGGATTATGTAGGAGGAGATTTCTATATAAAAATCCCCATTTCTCCCGAGGGTCTCAAAGCCACAATGCATCTGAGCAAAGAAGGAATAAAAGTTACCGCCACCGCAATTTTCACCCAACAGCAAGCGCTTATTGCCGCAAAAGCAGGCGCATCCTTCGTAGCTCCTTACGTCAACCGACTTGATAACATCGTATCCGACGGCGTGCATGTTGTCGAAGAAGTGGTCAATCTTTTCAAGCTCCACAATATCAGCGCCAAAGTTTTGGCGGCAAGCTTCAAAACTGTTGAACAGATACACAAAATAGCCATGACCGGGTGCCAGTCCATAACCATAAATCCCGAGCTTTACGAGAAACTTATATACCATCCGCTTACTCTTTATGCAGTGGACGATTTCGAAAAGGATTGGGAAACGGTATACGGAAAAAACTCTATCATGGATCTTATCGGTCGCTGAGAAAATCTATATATTTTCTTTCATCAGACGAAGCGACAATTGGTTTCTTATTTTCACTCATGCCGAGAAACATATTTTTTCCGAGCGACATCAGCCCATATCTCAATGCATCGGGCGCATGAGTAATTTCATGCGGTGTTACTGCCGCATCCTCCACAGCGTTTTTATCAAAAGTAAGACGCGGGAGAGTCCTTATAATATTGGGGCAAGAGGCGAAAAATCCTATAACGGGTTTTTCGCCTTTTTTTGCCGCAAGATATTCACGTACAAGCCGCCAGCCTTCAATTCGGTTATTATTGGCGGCAACAAGCCCTCTGAGACCGCAGGATGCCATTATATCAAAGCCGCTTTTACCGCTTTCCTGCCGTCTTCCGCCAAGGTCGGGGGATGCGGCAATGTACCTGAGCCTTTCATCTTTTGTCATACTCTTTATTTCCTGCGCCGCCTGTGTGAGTAGCATAGACGGGCGATACAATTCACGGTAAATCACTATTCTGTGCATATCTGCGGGATAGGCAAACCAAAGGCAGGCACACATGTCCAGTCCGTAGTCCATTGCCGCAAATCTGTGCCAATCCTGCGGTATTTCAAAAGGCTGTATCACATGTTCTTCGCGTGAAAACTCCGTAAAATACTGTCCCTCAAATGCATCCCAATCGCCATACAGCATCGCCTTTTTACGCAGCTCCGGAAGACTTTCCAGATTCTTTATGTATTCCGGGTTCTTAGTTATCAGATAACGGTTATCATACACGGTTGACGGAATAAAAACATAGTCATTTCCATCCTCACCGTTACGATAGTCTCGGTCGATAAATAGCCTTTTAACCCAACCATGTCCTACCCCGCCCGGATTGCAGGTGAAGTACATACGCGGAGTAAAATCCTCTTTCAGATTTCCGGAAAGACGGTTTGACTCGGTAAGTGCCATATATTGAAACTCGCTGAACTGGGTCGCCTCCTCCATTCCTATCACCTCATATGCCTGACCCTGATACTGTAAAACATCTCCCTCGCCCTGGCAATAACCCAGCTTTATTCTGCTGGAATTTTTAAAGATGAATTCCTTGGTGCTCTCCTTAAAGGTTGCTATGCCTTTAAGATCGCGTCGCAAGGGCATTATGTGGTTTTCACGAAGCTCAGGAAAAGTTCTTCGTAAAAGCAAAATCTGAATACCGCTGTAACGCAATGCAAGAAGAACCACCTTGGTGCGCATCGCCCAGCTTTTTCCACCACCGCGCGCACCGCCGTAGGCAATTCTTCGTGCTTTGGCGGAGAAAAAATCCTTTTGCTTGTCATAAGGGGAAATACCCCTGAGATATTTTTTTAGTCCTGCCATATTCTCCTTTCTTCTATTCTGCCCACTTGTTATACTCCTCGGGCAGTTCTTCATCCTCCACCGGAATATCCTCTCCCGCCCAGCGCTTGAAATTCACTGCAAGATACAGTTTTATTCCGGCAGTATTCGCATCCTTGAAAAACAGCCTTTCCTCAGCATATTCCTCAATCCGCATAACAGCACATTTCACATCATGCAAAACAGCCTTATTTTTCGTAAAAGCCGTCAGCTTCTCTCTTTCGTCCAGTCCCAGTGCAAGTGCCAGACCACTCACGGTCGGAGGATTTATAATTTCGGTTATAACATTGCCGTTTTCGTCCGTAACGGGATTTCTGTTCCTGTCAAGAACGGGTCCGTAACGGCTGTCAAAATAATTTTTTATCCTTCTCTGTACCTCTGTTCTTTTCATAATACCACCTTTCTTTTGATGTATTTTAACACACAAACAGCATGACATACAATGACAAAACAGAAAAAGAAGCCACAAAAAGTGGCTTCTTTTGTAAGAAAATTATACTTATTAAAGCGTAATCATTCCAAGAACAGAAAGAATATATGCAATCACAAACACTGCTGTAAGTGCAAGCGCTATCCAAAGAATTGCCGAGATACCCTTGGTACTGCGTCCTGTTTCTTTTTTCACAGCAAAGTACTGCATAAGTATCGATGCACTGATAAGCACAAGTCCGATAATATCAGTAAGCAGTGTAGGCTCGATAAGAGTAAGTCCTGCGGCAACAAGAATTATTCTCTGCCACCACTTAAGGCCCGTAAACATATAGCCTTCCATACCTGCGGAAAGTGCAAATATACCCGAAAGAGATGTAATGATTATCTGCACAAGCTGAAGCGGCGCAACAGCAAATGCCAACGCACCCGTAGCAGAAGGATCAACTATCAGCATTGCAGGGCTGTACGCGAATATATAAGGAATAATAAATGCTGTTATAGCAAGACGTGTTGCAGTAACACCCGTTTTAAGAGGATTACTCTTGGCAATTGCAGAGCCGGCGTATGCCGCCAGTGCAACCGGAGGAGTAATATCCGCAACTATACCGAAATAGAATACGAACATATGCGCCGCCAGAAGCGGAAGACCCATTTCAGTAAGAATGGGTGCCGTAATTGTTGCCATGATAAGGTAGTTCGCTGTGGTAGGGACGCCCATACCAAGCACAATACATGTAAGCATCGTAAGGAACAGCGCGATAAACAGATTGTTCTGTGCAATGGGAACAATAACGTTGATAAGCGTAGAACCGAGACTTGTAAGTGTAACAACCCCCGCCACTATACCTGCAAGCCCGCATGCGAGGCATACACCCATAGTGTTACGCATACCCGTTTCCAGAGCTTCAAGGGATACCTTACCGGATTCTTTGGTGCTCTTGCCGACAAGTGAAAGGATTATGTAGCAAAGACCTGCAATCAGCGCAACGTCCTCCAACTTATATCCCATTGCAAATGTTCCGACAGCAAACAGCGCTACCGGCACCAGCATGAGAATAAGGTCAACTACTGCAGATATAGTGCTTTCGCCTTTTATCAGCGTAGAAACAAGCTTTACAACATCTGTTATAAGCATTATCGCCATGGTGGTTACGATAGCCATACAAGCAGACATAGCGGGAGTTTTACCTGCAGACATAAGCGCAACAAGCACGATGATAGGAAGGAACAGATATCCTTTTTTTACAATAAGCTTGAAAAAGTTGGGTATGCTGTCCTTTGGCAGACCCTTAAGACCCAGCTTTTTAGCTTCAAAGTGTATCATCACAAAGATACCCGTGAAGTAAAGCACTGCAGGGAGAATGGCCGCGATAGCAATAGCTACATACGAAACACCGGTTATTTCTGACATAAGGAATGCCGCCGCACCCATAATTGGGGGCATTATCTGACCGCCGGTGGACGCTGCCGCTTCAACAGCTGCCGCAAATTCCGATTTATAACCGACGCTCTTCATAACAGGGATGGTGACACTTCCGCTTCCCACCGTATTTGCAACCGAGCTTCCGGAGTACATACCTTCAAGAGCTGAGGAAATAACCGCAACCTTAGCGGGTCCACCAGATGCCCATCCGGCAACCGAGTTTGCAAGGTCAACGAAGAAAGTACCTATTCCCGTCTTTTCCAAAAACGCACCCAAAATAATAAAGAACACTATAAATGTGGAGCACACGTTAAGCGGTGTGCCGGGAATGCCGTTTGTGGTATAGAAAAGATTGTAAAGTATGGAATTTAAAGATTTACCATAGTAAAAAGCATATGCAATAAATCCGCCTGCAACAAAAAGAATAGGCAGACCCACCGCTCTGCGGCATAATTCAAACAGAAAAATTATACCCACCAAAGCCATTATTTTATCCATCTGATTGATGGCAACGGCGCGGTTTGTAATCTCACGGAAATTAATTGCATAGTAGAAGAAGGGAGCACTTCCCACTACTGCAAAAATCATATCATACCAAGGGATAAAATTATGCTTCTTGGTTTGCTTTTTATAAAGCGGATAAATAAGGAAACCCAAAAACATGATTATGCCCAGGAACGAAGACATTCTCACCTGCTCGGGAAGGGTTATAAATCTTGTGCCGAATGTAAACAGCACAAAAGCAAGAAATAACGCCCTGATAATCGTATTCGGTATACCGTGGAACTGACGGACGTTGGATTCTCGGTCAAACTCTGCCATCAATTCATCGGCAGTTTTGACGTTTTCCGTAACATTGATATTTTCTGACAACGTGCATCCTCCTTTGAAAATCACTGTTCAAGTTCAAAAGCAACATGTGCGTTTTTACCGCACAATTCTGTTAAACTTATAGATTCCCCCTCAATATAAAGCACATGATCCGACACCGTTCCGACAATATATTTGACCTTGTCAAACACGATGTCAAACCCGGACACTACCATATTGCCCTTGCTGTCATATTCAAGCTTCTGCCCTTTTTCAATTTCGGTCTGAACGCCGGCGCCGAAAGCAGAATAGACCGTTCTGTCCGCGACTATCTGTCCGCCGCGTATTACAAAAACGTCTCTAACAGGACTTTTATTAACGGAATGTATAAATTCAACAGCAAACTCCAATCCTTCACGGGCTTCAAAAGTTTTGTACACCATACCGGTCTCGGAGTTCCTGACAACCAGTTTTTCTCCCGAAAAAAAGGTCATAAACATACAAAATGCCGCAGCCGTAACCGCAAGCGCAATTACGGCTGCAACAAATCTCTTATTCATTTAAGAATTATTCGGCGATAATTCCGGCTTCCTTGAAGTACTTAAGAGCACCTGCATGGAAAGGAACTACCTCGGGAATACCCTGAACCGCCTTAGCTGCATCCAGCTCAGCACCCTTTACGTGTGCAGCGGCAATGGCATCCTTGTTTTCAAACATAGCCTTGGTGATAGCGTAAACGGTATCCTCAGAAAGGTCGTTGTCAACAATGTAGGTAGCCATAACAGCAACAGTCTTAACATCCTCGGTCATGCCTGCATAGGTACCTGCGGGAACAACCTGCTGAGTGTAGAAGCCGTACTGTGCAGAAAGCTCTGCAAACTTGTCATCATCAACGGGAACAACGGTGATTTCGTTGCTCATAGCAAGGTCGGTGATAGCGGTGGTAGGAATACCTGCAACGCAGAAGAAAGCGTCAATCTTTTCGTCCTTGAGAGCGTCAGCAGAAGGACCGAAGCCAAGGTTCTGCTTTTCGATGTCCTTGTCCATGTCAATTCCGTATGCAGCAAGAATCTGCTTTGCATTGAACTCAACGCCGCTGCCTGCATCACCAACGGAAACTCTCTTGCCCTTGAGGTCAGCAACAGAAGCGATACCGCTGGACTTGGAAGCAATAATCTGACAAAGCTCAGGGTAAAGGGTAGCAACTGCGGAGAAATCCTGAGTCTGAGCGCCTGCGAACAGGTCGGTACCGGTGTAAGCGTAGTACATAACGTCGTTCTGAACTACTGCCATGTCTGCTTCTTCAACCTGGATAAGCTGAATGTTAGCCTTGGAAGCGCCGGTAGACTGTACATCAAAGGTGATGCCGGTCTTGTCCTGCAGAATCTGACCCATTGCCATACCGTATGCATAGTATGTACCGGTGTTACCGCCGGTAGCAAGAACGATCTTGTCAGCCAGTGCGGGAGTGTTTGCGTCATCCTGAACATTTGCGTCGTTTTCAACGTCTGCGGGCTGGTTTGTGCACGCAACAAGTGCAAAAGAGCAAATCATAAGAAGTGCGAGCACAGAAACTAAAAGCTTTTTCATTTTTGGTCTCCTTAAAAAAAATATTTTGATTTGTATAATCGTAGATATTATAATACAAAATGAAAAAAAAGTCAATAGTTTACAGCTATTTTTTCATAAAAATGAATTTTTCGTCATACAAACTTGCAAAAATATACATTTTGTATATTTTTTTACTCAAAATGAAAACATCGCCGAATAAATCACACAATTTTAATTGGGCATTTCACAAATATTTATAGATTTTTACGTATTTTGTGTTGAAAAAAATCGTAATATGAGTTAAAATATTGTCACACCAAAAAAAATTACGGAGACACTTCATCATGAAATATATAAAATTTTCACTGTTCGCGGTAATCAATCTGATACTGCTGTGCAGTGCGGCATTTGCCGGAAACATAATAAATGAAGGGCTTTTCCTTTCGCACGACGGCGTTTTATACTACTCGGAACAGGATGACGGCGGCAAGCTTTATGCTCAAAAGGACGGCTACAACGTAAAAATCAGCGACCTCAACGCAAAATATATAAATGTACACCAAAACGAAATCTATTTCTGTTCCACCGATGACACAGGCGAATATGCCGCGATTTCAAAGTACAATATCGATACAGGCAAAGTTGTCACTATACATGCCGTCGAGATGGTAAAGGGCATAAAAAATCTGTACATACAGGACGGTACGGCGTATTTCCAGTCTGAAGGCAAAATATTCACCTTTTCAATTGAACAGAGAAAAATAGAACCCGCTCTGGAGGACGGAGAAATTGTCAACTTTATTCCCCTCCCAAACGGCTTTATATATACAAAAATTTCCGACAAAAAAACACCGCTTTATTATAACAACGGTAAAAAATCTCTGAGAATAGCCCCAGACGTGTCGTCATTCGACTACAACGACGGAACTGTATACTATACCGACGATTCCGACGGTGCACTGATTTCCTACACACTTTCAAGTAAAAACGAAAAGCTCCTCGCCGACAACGCAAAGCTCTCAAATCTCATTTTCCATAACGGTACCATCTACGGAAAAGGCGATGACGATTATACAATTTACAGCTACAACATAAAAAAGAAAGCCTTCGATTCGCAAAATCACGGAATTTTTTCATTTTTTAATATAGTTGACGGCGAAATAAAAAGCGTATACTATTCGGGCGCACTGCTTTCTCAAACGCTTATCGAGGGATACAGCCCTGTTTCGCTCACCTCATATCTGCCCGACACGGGGACATACAAAAGCTGGAAGCAGTACGATTCCCGCTGGGCAAATATCAAATTTCCAAACGGTGAAACCGTAAAGGGCGTAGGCTGTCTGGTAACCAGCATTGCAATACTGATTGTAGGCTCGGGAATACGTGATGAGGCACATTTCAATCCCGGTACATTTGTGGAATCGCTCAAAAACAACAACGGCTTCAGCGGTGCTTCTCTCTACTGGTCAGCCGTTGAGCGAGTGGTTCCCGAATTCAAAGTGTATTCATCCTGGACCTCGCTTTACGGAACAAAAAAAGAAAAGGCAGATGCTATTGCCTCTCACCTTAATGCAGGACGCAAGGTAGTTATACGCGCAGTATCCAACCAGCACTGGGTAGCTGCCGACAAGGTGGAAAACGGCAAGGTATACATTTGCGACCCGGGCAGAAATGTCACAGACCTTTTCAGCTACTATGACGCTGAGGACGTCACACGTATCGCTGTTTTTCATCCCATTTCCTCCGAAGCGGTAAAATACGAAAGCGGCGTTTATTCCATAACATCGGATGACGGATTGAGACTGCGTTCGGGTCCGGGACTTAATTATGACCGCCTTGACCTTATTCCCTTTGAAACAGTTGTTAAAATAAAGGATGTCGGCGACGGCTGGGGATATACCACCTATAAAGGCACAGAAGGATGGGTATTCATGGAATACACCAAATATATCAGTCCCCTCACCTACACCGTAGCCTATGATGCCAACGGAGGCATAAATCCGCCCGCCCCACAGGAAAAAACTCATGACACGGCAATTAAACTGCAAATCGGTCAGCCGCAGCGCGACGGATATATATTTATCGGTTGGTCAGCCGACCCAAAAGCCACTCTCTCCTCTTATTCTCCCGGCGGGCTTTATGATGCGGATGCGGATATAACTCTTTATGCCGTGTGGCAAAAAAGCTCGGTAAGCATCATTTACGGCGACGTGGACGGCAACGGGGTCTTTAATGTAAATGACATAATCTACACATCTCTTCACCTTAAAGATCCTCAAAAACATCCTATGTCGTACACCATGTCAAGCGCGGCAGATATAAATAAGGACACCAAGGTGGATTCAATGGATATCGAACTGATGCGTATAAAGCTTGCAATGGAGTGATAAAATGCTGAAATTCCGGAAAGCGTGTTGTCTTTGCATTGTTGTGGCGATAGTATTGATTTTTTGTGCCTGTGCACGGAACAACGGGCAAAATGAAACACTGCTGGTTGATTTTATAAATGTAGGGCAGGGCGACAGCACTCTCATATCGCTCCCCGACGGAAGATTCATTCTTTGTGATACAGGTCCGGAATCAGCAAAGCATGCCCTCAACGATCAAATGAGAAGCCGCAAAGTGGATAAGCTGGCAATGCTTATACTCACCCACCCTCATAATGACCATATAGGCAATGCGGATGATGTGGTAAAAAGATATGATATTGAAACACTTCTTATGCCGGATGCCTCTTCAACACATCCGACATACGATAAATTCACCCGGGCATTATCACACACCGATATTGAAATAACCCATCCTTCGGCAGGAGATGTGTACACCTTCGGAGACGTGACACTGACCGTATTGTCACCAAATGGCACAAATTATACCTATGAGGACTTGAACGAAATCAGTATAATGTTCAGGCTCAGCTACAAGGATACAGATTTTCTGATATGTGCCGACAACACTCCCTCATCGCAAGGAAATGTACTTCTTTCGGGGGCTGAGATTTCATCGGAAGTGCTCAAGGTCCCCCATCACGGCTCTAAGGATGATGCAGTTCAGGCATTCATTAACGCCGTAGCTCCGGACTACGCTGTGATAAGCTACGGCATCGATAACACCTACGGGCATCCGCACAACTACACGCTGGGGCTTTTGGACATTGCAAAAGCCGAGGTTTTTGAAACTGCATACGGCACTGTAACCGTCTCCACCGACGGAAAGAATATAACCGTGGAATAAATTACCTTGAATTACTTCTCCCGCTCCGGTCAATACTCTTTTTGTGAAAAAAGAGTAGAGGGGCGGGAGTTTTATGTACAACAAAGTAGAAATCTGCGGTGTCAACACATCCAAGCTTAAAACACTCACTAATGCGGAAAAAGCAGAGCTTCTCAAGCGTACCAAGGAAGGCGACATGGCAGCTCGTGAAGAGCTTATAAACGGAAATCTCAGACTCGTTCTCAGCGTAGTACAAAAATTCAGCGGAAGAGGCGAAAACCCGGACGACCTTTTTCAGGTTGGCTGTATCGGACTGATAAAAGCCATTGATAATTTCGACCTTAATCAGAACGTACTGCTGAGTACCTATGCAGTTCCCATGATAATGGGCGAAATCCGTCGTTATCTGCGTGACGACAACATGATACGCGTCAGCCGTTCGGTGCGCGACCTGGCATACAAGGCACTGAGCGAAAAAGAACGGCTTTCTGTTTTATTGGGGCGTGAGCCGAACATTGAAGAAATAACGGCCGCGGTAAACAAAGTGCTCAGCGAGTCGGAAAACCCGCTTCCTCCTTGTACCAAAAAGGACATAACGGATGCGTTGGATGCAATTATGGACCCCGTTTCTCTGTTCGACCCGGTATACTCCGATAACGGAGATTCCATTTTTATAATGGATCAGCTGTGCGATAACAGAAACAACGATGACAACTGGACGGAAAATATCGCCCTTAACGAGGCTATAAAAAAGCTGGGGCAACGAGAAAAGGCAATTCTCGACATGCGCTTCTACCGTGGCAAGACCCAGACCGAGGTTGCGGCGGAGGTGGGCATATCCCAGGCACAGGTAAGCCGTCTTGAAAAAGGCGCACTTTCCCGCATAAAAAAGAATATTTAAACAAAAACCGTGGGTTGCAGAATTTGCAACCCACGGAAATTTTATTAAAGAAGCTCGGCAATATATTCGGGAAAACGTGTGTAATCATCCACACAAATAAATTTTACGGGTGATTTATACACCGACTCATCATTTCCGCCCATTCCGTAATCATCACCGACAAAAACAATATTCTCGTATGTATAACCCTTTTCCTTGCAGTAAATATCCAGCGCACCGAATTTATCGTAAGGTCTTGGTGCCATATCAAATGAGGAAGAACCGCCCACAAATACTACATATTCCGAAAACGTCTCCACTACATCTGCATATATTTTTCTGCGTTTGGAACGGTCGGGGTCAAATGCCAATTTGTCCTCCTGCAATGCCTTAGTGCCAAGCACGGGAAAAGTCACGCATCCGGACGGATGAAACTCCACATTCTCACCGCGAAATTCGGTGTAACCATATTTTTCTCTCAGCATGGTAACACGCTTTTCCACAGATTCTCGGTCACATTCAAATTTGAGATCACGCTTAATATCGATATCCTTTGTTACTGGATTGTATTCGCCGTACTGCAAACCGTAATTTCCGATAATATCAATGGGATAATGCTCCATCTGCTCGAAAATTCTGTGCACCTGACCTGCGCCTACCATAAGAAGCTTATACTTTTTTCCCAAAGCATCCAGTGCCGCCTTGTTCTCGGCAGTGAGAGGCTGTTTGTGTTGGGTAAGAGTACCGTCAAGATCAAACGCAATCACTTTAATGTTATTCATTTTTTACCTCATAATTTTGTTATTGACTTTTTTTACAAATTATACTATAATGTTTATTATAACACAGTCGTATACAAAAATCAAGCTGTATTTACGCAAATCTTACGATGCCTTTACAATACATTTAAAGGAAAACGAAAATGGAAAAAACAAATGTTGAAATCCACGGATATTCAAAAGAACCGATTTACGAAATGCATACCCATATGCTTTACAACCGTCCCGTTACGGATACCGTGGATGCCTTCAAAAACATAATGCGTCACTTCAATTTCGGCAAAATGCATCTTGCCAGCATCGCAATGATCGATACAACCGAAAACGTCAAAGCACTTTACTGCAAGGACAGAATTGACAACTTGTATGCCTCGGGAAGCATCAATCATCATTTTGACAGCCGCGACACATCGGATTTTTTCCTCAGTGAAATAAAGAAGTACCACGCAATGGGCTGTGACAGTATAAAAATTCTGGAATCCAAGCCCAGTCAGCACCTCAGACTTTACACCCCCGACCTGAGCCACAAGGTATACGAAAAATTCTTTAATTATGCCGAAGAAAACCAGATACCTCTCATAATGCATGTTGGTGACCCGTTGGAAATGTGGGATCTTTCGAAAATGAGTCAATATGCCATTGAACGCGGATGGTACTGCGGCGGCGAGGGCAGACCCAGCCTTGAGGATTTGAGAAAAGAAACCGAAAATATCCTCAAAAAATTCCCCAAGCTCCGTCTTTCACTTGCTCACTTCTTCTTCATGAGCGATGATATTGACAGAGTTGCCAAAATGCTGGACAGCTATGAAAATCTATATTTCGACCTGTGCATCGAAAATGCTCAGTTTGCCAACTTAACCGACAGATACAACGATGCAAAAAAATTCTTCATCAAATACAGCGACCGTTTCATGTACGGCACCGATACCTATCATTTCGCGTTGGACGGCATGACAGAGGAACAGCGTTACGGTCACAGAATCAACCAGATACGTTCCTTTGTGGAAATGGACAAGGAATACATATACACCGTTGAGGGTACAAACAGACGTGTACGTACACTGGCACTTGACAAGCAGTATCAGGATAATATATTCCGTAATAATTTTATTGAGTTTTTCGGTCAGAATCCCCGAAAAATCGACCGTGAAATGGTGGTTGCGGAATGCGAAAAGATAATTGCCGAAAGAGAGCTTGACGAGTTGATGCGCGCAAATGTTGAAACGGTAAAGGCACATTTTTCAAAATAATAAAACAAAATACAAAAATCCGCTGTCATGTGACAGCGGATTTTATGTATACCGTGGCTTTAAATTAAAAATCAACCTCTGTGCCGTAGAAGGTGCACTTGAACAGCTTTGCCATCTGCTCAGGATTGATGCTTCTGGGGTTAGAGCCTGTACAAGCGTCTGCAACTGCGTTAGCCGCTATGTCATCCAGTTTTGCCAGGAACTCTTCTTCCTTAACGCCAAATTCCTGAATGGTTTTCGGAATACCCATAGCTCTGTTGAATTCTTCAATCTTAGCAATAAGTGCATTTACCTGTGCTTTTTCGGAAGCACCGCCCAGACCCACACGTCTTGCAATGTCAGCATATCTTCTCATTGCTTCGGGTTCATGTGCATTATACTTAATAACATAAGGCAGATAAATAGCATTTGCACAGCCATGAGGAATATGACCGGTTGAGAAAGCCGCGCCTGTCTTATGAGCCATGGAGTGAACTATGCCGAGAAGTGCGTTGGTAAATGCCTGACCGGCAAGGCACTGGGCATAATGCATCTGCTCTCTTGCGTCCATATCCTTATTATAGGACAGGGGCAGATAGTCAAATACCATTTCTATGGCCTTAATTGCCAAGGGATCGGTAAAAGGAGAGTTCAATGTGGAAACATACGCCTCAACAGCATGTGTAAGCGCATCCATACCTGTATATGCAACCTGCTTCACGGGAAGACTTTCAACCAGTGCAGGATCAACGATTGCAACATCGGGAGTAATTTCAAAATCAGCCAAAGGGTACTTTATGCCTTTTGAATAATCGGTTATAACTGCAAAAGCAGTAACCTCGGTAGCTGTTCCCGAAGTAGAGGGAATAGCACAGAAGTGCGCTTTCTGTCTGAGCTTAGGAAAATTGAAAGGAACGCAAAGGTCCTCAAAAGTGGTTTCGGGATATTCGTAGAATGCCCACATCGCCTTTGCGGCATCAATGGGAGAACCACCGCCGATAGCAACTATCCAGTCAGGCTGGAAATCTCTCATAGCCTTTGCACCGTTCATAACGGTTTCAACAGAAGGATCGGGTTCAACACCTTCAAAGAAAGCAACCTCCATGCCTGCCGCTTTGAGATAATCGGCAATCAAATCAAGAAATCCGCCTTTTCTCATAGAGCTTCCGCCCGAAACGATAATAGCTTTTTTTCCGGAAAGGTTCTTGAGATTTTCAAGAGCGCCCTTTCCGTAATATAAATCTCTGGGTAAAGTAAATCTTGCCATAACAAACCTCCGTATGTGTTTTATTACGGGAATAATTATAGCACACAAATGTTAAAAAACTAAAAAGATTACAAATGATTTGTATTAACATTGATTTGAATGTTTTCCTTTTATGCAAACAAAAAACAATCCGACCGTTTTACGGTCGGATATTTCTTTCAAATGTTCACCCGCCGAGCCGTGCGCCCGCGGATTAAAAACCCTGCTCACGCAAGGGTGGTGTTCCCTCGTCAACTTTGCGCTCCCAACATCCGCACAAGGCGGGAGGTCTGCATCCCGTTTTCCGAAGACAGAACTCCAATTAATCTTTGTGGGTTTAAAACACGAACATCACGCACTAAGCAGGCCGTTTGTTACGATGATATTATACGCCGTGAAGAAGAAATTATTCTTCTTCGCCGTCCTCCTCATCATAGTCATATTCTTCCATGAGGAGATCGTCAAAAATATCTGCTATGCGGTCAAACTCTTCGTCATCATCGATGCTCACAAGGTCCTCAAATTCATCGGGATCGCTTCCCTCGGAATGTACAGCCTTGAGGATAACGTACTCGTCACCGTCACCATCTACGGGAATAAGAGCAAAGTAGGTTGTACCCTCTTCCTCGATATTACCAATTATTTCAAAATCGGCTTCAACGCCGTTTTCATCAACCAAAGAAACGATATTTGCTTCCTCTGGATCATATTTCTTTTCTGCCATCACAGTTATTACCTTTCATATTTTGTTTACTATATTATATACCAAACACCTAAAATAGTCAATAGTTTTTCACATAAATATATTTTAAAAATCTATTTCACAGCATATCGGGTAATGGTCGGACAGATAAAGCCCGTAATTGCAATCCTCCCAGCGAGTAACGGTATAGCTGTTTTCAGCTGTCTTTCTGTCGCAGAAAATATAATCGATTTTGTAATTTTCACTGACAGTGCCGTAGCCGTGATATGTCACATCGGTAATTCCCGCTGTCAGCTCGGTCATTGCAGGCTCCTCAAGAGCATAGCAATATTTAATGGTCTCGCTGTCGGGAAGAGCATTAAAATCGCCCGTAAGGAAAAACGGCAACTCAAAGCGCTTGTTCTGCTCGGATATGTACTTTGCAATCTGCTTTATGCCGAGCACTCTGGCCTGTTCTCCTATATGGTCAAGATGAGTGTTTATAAATCTGAACATCTTATTTGTCTTTATTTCGCGAAGCATTGTTGCAGTAACTATGCGCGGACAACCGCTCTGCTCCTCGTAACGTGAGCCCGGAACATCGGGAGTGGGAGAAAGCCAAAAGCAATCAAGCCCTATAATGTCATATTTATCCTTCAAAAATGCCACATCCATATGCTCGCCCGTAAAATCCGCCGAACGCGAGCGTCCGACAAACTGATATTCGCTCAGATGCTTTATAAGGAATTCCCTCATGTGAGGAAGCATTTCCTGAAATCCTATTACATCGGGCATTTCGGCATCTATTTTATCCAGTATAAGCCCTTTTCGGTTCTTAAACATGTTGGCTTGGTCAATTTTCACATCACAGCGAAGATTAAAGGTAACTATTTTCATTTCAATTCCTCTTTTTTATTATGATAATTTGCAAAAATCAGCTGACCTGATAAATTATTTCATTACTCATGTAAAATCCCAGCGTATCTCTTGCCATCTGGCGCATCATTTCATCCGTTATGGGCTTTTTATATTCCGATTCCATGCGCTCTATTTCGCGGTCAATGCGCTCTATCCGGCTTTCCAGCACTTGAGCACGCTGTTTATAGGTGTTGATCTGGATATTTACATTCACAATAAGTATTATCAACGCTATAACGGTAAGCACAAAGGCAACGCGCAAAAGGGATGAGCTCCTCTGAGTGTTACTTTTAATACCCATATTCAACTTCCTTTCAATCATGTACTACAAGCCAAAGCCTTTTTTTGATTTTCTGACAATGCTGCACCTGTACCGCCAAAGGCGAAACAGAAACAAATAAAACTTAATCCGTACGACTGCAAAACACAACGCATGAACAATAAATCCTGATAGCAAACCACAAAGCCGCACAAGCGGCAATATAATATACCTGCGTATAAAGCTTATAATGATGTCTGAAGCACGTATCACTATTCTGCCCGCTGTTTCGCGATAGATGAAGAATCCGCCTGCACAGCCGAACACCGAAAACCATCTTACAACCCCGTAATTCGCGCAAAATATCATTAAAATCAAAAGCACACAGGTTATAAAACAAAACAATAAATCTTCAAAAAACACAACAATAAAATTATGTCGAAATGCTATGCGAATTATTCTGAATACATCATATATCATACCGATAACAGTACCCAGCACCGCCGAGCATAAAAAGAACATGCATTGCTGGGTAATAGATATTTCTATATCCTGAAATCCGGTCATATTTAACCTAAAAGACGGCGGATAAAGCCTTTTTTCTCACCGACACCATCTGTGTATGCAAGAGACGATATCTCCCCTGTGACAATAAGGTCACCGGATTCCACATTCAGCTTGTCGATATGAAGAGACTGCCCTTCGATAACGAGCTGACCGATATGCGTCATTACACATACCGTTTGTTCGTCAAATCCGATGACCTCTTTAATTCCACTGAGAGTCAATACACCTCTGTCACTTAAGGACAAAGAGTGATGCACGCCGTTTAATTCGTATGACATACTGTTTTCCCCCTAAATATACTTGATAAATAATATGATAACAAAGGGGAAAATATTACTGTGTCAGATAATCTCGTAAAGCTCACCCGCGTCGTTTTTACCGACGTGGTCGAGTACCTTGAGAACACGCGCTTTAAGAACACGTTCGCCGAATGCAATCTCAATAATGTCTCCTGCTTTAACGTCATAAGACGCTTTGACAGACTTTCCGTTGACGCTTACATGAGCATTGTCACAAGCGTCATTAGCAACGGTTCTGCGCTTTATAAGGCGCGATACCTTGAGGAATTTGTCAATTCGCATTATTTATTGATTTCGTCCTTCAGGGTCTTGCTTGCGCTGAATGCACAGTGATTGGATGCAGGAATCTTGATTTCCTTCTTGGTGTGGGGGTTTCTGCCGGTTCTTGCTTCTCTGCGCTTTACAGCAAAGGTACCGAAACCGGTAACCTGAACCTTATCGCCATCGGTAAGAGCTTCGGTGATAGCGCCGAAAACTGCGTCAACAGCTGCTGCTGCGTCCTTCTTCTTAAGTCCTGTCTTTACTGCAAGTGCATCTACGAGTTGAGTTTTGTTCATGATATAATCTCCTTTAAAAAAATATTTGTTAGATTCAACTTCAAGTTTGGTAATATTATAGCATTGTTTTCGTCATTATTCAAGTATTTTTTGTGCATTTGCATTAAAAATAATAACATTTTCGCCATATTTAACCGTGAGTTTACCATTTGTTAATCATTGGTTTTTATTTCTTCCCAGATTTTGTCTAATTTTTTCATATTTTCAGCGTTCATTTCGATTCCGCGCTCCTGAGCAAGCGTTTCAACCTTGCCAAAACGGTTTACGAATTTGGCATTTGCGCCATATAAAGCCTCCTCGCTGTCCACTCCCAGCTTGCGTGCAAGATTGACCACGCTGAACAGCAAATCGCCTATTTCTTCCTTTATATTCTGAATGTCATTATGCTCGATGGCACGTGTAACCTCGGCTGTTTCCTCGGTCACCTTTTCAAGTGCACCTTTTGCATCCGCAAAATCAAAACCCACCTTTGCCGCTTTCTTACCGATTTTGTCGGCACGTATAAGTGCGGGGAGCGACAGGGATATGCTGTCCATAACCTGCTTCTGTGTAGTCTGGTTTTTGCGGGATTTTTTTATTTCGTCCCAGTTTTTGAGAACCTTTTCCGACGTTTCGGCAATTACGTCGCCAAAAACATGCGGATGGCGCACAATAAGCTTTTTGCACACTTCGTCCGCCACATCATTAATATTAAAACCGCCGTTTTCCTCGGAAATACGGGAGTGGAACACCACCTGAAGCAGCACATCTCCCAATTCCTCGCGAAGCAGCTCCATATTGTCTGTATCTATCGCTTCAATAGCTTCATAAGTTTCTTCTATAAGATTATTTCTTATGGTTTTGTGATTCTGTTCCCTGTCCCAGGGGCATCCGCCGGGAGCGCGCAAAAGCTCCATGATGGCAACGAGATCATCAAAACCGTAATTTTCCTTTTCTTTGAACTGCATTGTATTTCTCCTTATATAAGATTATATTTTATAAGTACGGCGCTTATTTTCTTTCCGCCCGGAAGCATTGCCACATCCTCGCGGTCAAGACCCTTTAATGCCAGTATGACAACAACATATATAATCACTGCCGCAAGTATGGAAATCATTGTGGACAGCTTTCCTTCAAGAAAAGTTTTTTCAGCCAGCCAGTGCACGCCTACCGCACCGGCACCGCACATTACAGATGCCAAAAGAGGCTTTAAAAAAATCTTTCTGATTCCCGGAAGAATTCCCGTATAACGCACCATAAAATAAAAATTGAAGCACATTATTACAAGATAGCAGAGTGCCGTCGAAACAGGTATACCGTAAACTCCTATTTCCGGAATACCTATAAGCACGTAAGCTGTTATGAATTTTGCGACTATACCGGCGCATGTGGAAATTATTGTAGTCATTTCCTTGCCATGTGCCTGCAAAACGGAATTGGTAACCGAAATCATACTCATAAAGAATATAGCAACGGCAAGCACAGAAAGCATGGGACCGGAAACACCGTTTGATGTAATTACAGTACCGTCAAGAGCAGTACCGATGTTTTCATCTCTGAATAACAGATCGATTATGGGTTTTGAAAGTGCCGACATGCCCAAAGCACAAGGCAATGCAATAAGGGAAGCTATACGGAATGTGGACTCGACAGTACCCTTGGAGCGTGCAAAATCCTTATTGGCAAAGCTTGCCGCAAGAGCAGGTATAACACTTATGGCAAAGGGATATATGAGAGTAGGCGGCATATTGAACAGCGTTACCGCCGAGGATGTATATGAGCCGTAGTACGCACGGGCAAGGTCGGTGGAAACGCCTATATCCACCAGACGGTTTACAACCACCATGGTATCAATCACATTGGTGAGGGACATTATAGACGAGCTTATTGTAATGGGAATGGCTATTTTAATAAGCTCTGCGGAAATTCTTGCATTGGAACGCGGCACAGTCGTCGGGTCCTCGTTGAGCTGATTATTCACGGGAATGGCTTTTGCAACGGCAAGATACAGCGTATTTGCCACAACACCCACAGTAACACCCAGAATTACAAATGCCGCAACCTGTGCATTATTATATCCCGCCTTCATGGCAATATATCCCGCAATAAGCCCTATTCCCAGCTTGCCCACAGCCTCTATCACCTGAGAAACAGAAGTGGGTATCATATTCTGAAGTCCCTGGAAATATCCGCGGTATGATGAGGTTATACAGATAAAGAACAACGTGGGCGCAATTGCAATAATACTTAAATAAAGGCCCTCGCCTATACCGGTGGAAGCGGCAAAGGCTTTTGAGAACACCACCATTATAGCAGTACCAACTGCACCAATGGCAACAAACATTGCCATGGACACTCTGAATATTCTCTTCACCTCAACGCTGTTGCCTTTGGCATTTGCGGCGGCAACCATGCGTGAGATGGCAACCGGCAATCCTGCTGTCGAAATCATGTAAAACAGCACATAAAAGCTGTACGCCGAGTTGAAATATGCCATAGCATCCACACCGACAAGATTTCGGAGCGGTATTTTGAATATGGCTCCAAGAAGCTTTACAATAATATTCGATGCCATGAGAAGTACGGCACCGTGTACAAATGACTGTTTTCTGGACATTTTTTAAACCTTCTATCTTTTTTAATCGTATTTAAAGTGATCTCCTCCAAGAAATTCCTGCATCAGAGAATCCATGGGAACCAGTCTTTCGTTTATATCGGGTACCTTTTCAAGCTTTCTCCAAATTCTCTCTGCTTCCCGGACGTATATACTGTCGCGCTTCAAACCGCGCAGCACCTCTTCTACCTGTCGCTTCACAACACAAGGCTCATACTCAAACATCGAATCCAGTTTGAAATCTGCTTTATCCTCAAAAGGATGGATATTCTTTATTTCGCCTTTAACAACGTTCTCCCAAAGAGTAAAGGTCAGCTGTGCATCGGCAGCACGGAATTTGTAATCCCTGATAAGCCTGCGACACAGACGAAGCTCGCGCCCGTCAAACATCGGTTTTCCGTCGAGACACAGTGTTCCGCACACATTAATGAATATACGGTAGTATTCATCGCGGGATATACCCGAATACATCACATCATTAAGTGCATGGAGTCCCTCGAGAATAATTATTTCATTCTTTTTCGGCGTATATTTTTCGTAGTTGTCTATCCTTCTGCCGTTGGGAAAATCATATTTCGGGAGCATGACCGTATTTCCGTTTAAAATCTGTTCAAGCGTGGTATGCAGAAGGTCAGTGTGAACATAAGAGAGACTTTCAAAGTCTGCCTTTCCGTCCTCGTCAAGCGGTCCGTCGGAATTATTGTGGAAAAAATCGTCAATGGATATGGTACGCACACTTATTCCGTACTTTGCAAGATTTCGGGTAAGCTTAAAGGAGCCTGTGGTTTTGCCTGCACATGAAGGACCCGCAAGACCGCAAAGCCTGACTCCCCTGCGCTCTGCTATTTCGTCGGCAATACTGTCAAGCCCGTTGTCAAAATTTTTTTCGCACCGGCGAATATAATCGGAAAGCTGATTTTCTGTCATTGAGCATATTTTTGCACTATCAATATTCATAACAAAACGCTCCCGTCAAAATCATTTTATGTTACCGAGAAAGCTTCTGAGGAATTCCTGCTTGCGCTGTGTTTTTTCCTTATCCTCTATGTACTGCTTTGGGTATTTGCAATCAAAAAAGCCTTCAGTGCGGTCTGAAACACGATCAGGGTACACCATTTTGGTAGCTCCCCCCGCTCCCAGCGCAACGGTAGAATTAAATTCGCTCATCATGCAGATATTGTAAACACACTCGAAACCTTGTTTGGTATAACCGATATTTTCAAGACCCGCCATAGCATTTTTCTGCTTATATAAATAATATGGGAAATATCCGTTTGTATGACACTTTTTTATGCTTTCTCCGACAAGTGACGAAAGTCCGTCCGCCGTCCGCACAAAACCCTCCTCACGCAAAGCGGCGGAGTTTTTCACACAAAGTGTATGTATTGTAAGATTTTCAGGTGCGAGAGAAATAACATCCGACAAGCTTTTTTCAAAAGTATCATTTTCAAAGCCTGCAATAAGATCTGTGTTTATGGCGGGGATTCCCGCATTACGTGCGATCTCAAATGCCGCAAAGTAATCCTCGGCAGTGTGTCTGCGCCCTACTGCCTTAAGCACATCGTTGTTTGTGGTTTGAGTATTTATACTGACACGATTGACACCGTATGCCAGTGCCAACGCCATTTTTTCACGGGTGACGGTATCGGGTCTGCCCGCTTCAAGAGTGTATTCAATATTTCCGATATCAAACGAGCTTTTTATTGTACTCAGCAACTTTTCAAGCTGTTTTTCGTCCAGCACGGTGGGAGTGCCGCCGCCTATATATACAGTGTTAAGTGCAATATCCTTCATAATTTCGGCAGTAGCCTTTATTTCCTCACAAAGTGCATCAAGATAGTCGGGTATAAGCTTAGCCATGCCTGCATCAGCCGAAATAAATGAGCAATATTTGCATCTCGTTGGGCAGAACGGAATGGAAATATAAAGATTGTAGCTATTTGGGGGTAGTTTTTTTGCCGTTTCGTACTGAAAACTTCCAATATCGCTCACAAGACTTGCTTTTTCGGTAGTAAGAAGGTAATTGTCACGTATTATCTGAGACGCATTTACTCCTCTTTCCAAAAGATTCAGATACAGTCTGACAGGCTTTACACCGTCGATTATACCCCATTCGGGATAAAAACCGCACATTTGCGCCGCGGCACTGTAAAAAGCCCGGGTGGCACATATTACGTCTCTTTTTTCTGCAGGAAGAATACGGTCGATAAATAAAGGCTGATAATTTATATAGCTCTTTGTACCGTGAGTCAGCACAACACGCCAGCCCTCTACCATATACTCACATTGTACCCCTACTCTGCCGTCGCTTATCATGTCAAAAAGGCGTTCGCCGTTATAACTGAATGAAAGCGAAAGCTGAATAAGGTGTTTATTTATAATTTCGTTCATATTATGCAAGCTCTGAACTTTCTATAATAAATGTTACCGGACCGTCGGCGATCATATCTATTTCCATATCCGCTCCGAAAACACCCGTCTGTACGTTATTCACCTGTTCGCGGAGCAACCCGACAAAATATTCATACAAATGCTTTGCTTCGTCGGGCTTTGCGGCTTTCACAAAATCCGGACGTCTGCCCTTACGGCAATCACCGTAGAGGGTGAAGTTTGACACTGCCATAATATCGCCGTTTACGGCAAAATCGGTTATATTCAGATTCATTTTGCCGTTTAAATCCTCAAAAATGCGCAGTCCTGCAAGCTTATTCACCAGCTTTACGGCATCATTTTCGCAATCGCCCTCGCGCACGCCCACCAGCACCAGAAGTCCCCTGCCTGTTTCGGAAAAAGGCACTCCGTCAGCTTTGAGCGAACATTTTTTAACTCTCTGAATTACAATTTTCATAGCTTTATCCTTACGTAGTTTTACATATATCCTCTTACAACATCAATTACGCCGTCAATCTTTCTCAGTCTCGACACAATAGAATTGAAATGGTCGGTGTTCTTGGTGTGCACCGCAATGGATATGTTTACATCGTCAGTTTCGTCCTTGACACGGCAGTTGATGGAGGTAATACCAACTCTCATTTCTGCAAGTGCCGAGGAAATAAGTGCAAGAAGCCCGATAGCATTATGCGCGAAAATATTTATCATAACCTCGTAGTTAGCCTCGGTGTTATCACTTACCCCGCCCTCCCAGTGTGCAGCCAGCCATCGGTCTGCATTTTCGGGGTTTTTCATGCCGTTAACAGCGTTGGGGCAGTCTTTCTTATGGACGGATATGCCATAGCCCTTTGTAATAAATCCTATTATGCTGTCGCCCGGAAGCGGATTACAGCACTTGGCAAACTTGACCTGACAGTTATCCACACCGTCCACAATGACATTCGGACCATGTACCGAGTGCTTTGAGGGCTGAGGCTTTTGCTCAAAAATAGCAAAAGGCTCGGATGCCGGCGCAGGCGGAACTACAACACGGTCGAATTCGTCCTTAAGCTTACGGCTTATTTTACTGAGCGCAAGACCGCCGTAGCCGATGGCATTGTAAAAGTCATCCACCTCGTAAAAGCCCTGGCGTTTGGAAACATTTTTTATTACCTCATTTTTCTGTGCCTCGGTAAAAGGAATATTATACTTTTTAAGTTCCTTATCTATTTCATTCTTTGCTTCCGCAATATTCTCAGTACGCTTCTCACGCTTGAACCACTGGCGTATTTTATTTTTCGCCTCGCTGGTCTTAACTATTTTAAGCCAGTCGCGGTTAGGTCCCTTGGATGCGGAGGATGTTATTACCGACACAATCTGACCCGTCTGCAAAACAGTATCTATGGGCACTATCATACCGTTTATTTTTGCGCCCACCATTTTATTGCCGACCTCGGAATGAATGGCATAAGCAAAGTCAATGGTATTGGCACCGTTGGGAAGATTTATAACGTCGCCCTTTGGAGTAAAAACAAAGGTTTCGTCACCGAAAAGGTCAACCTTGAGAGGACGCAGATATTCATCGGGGTCCTCAGAGTCTTTTTCGGTTTCGATAAGCGTACGTATCCAGGCAAGCTTTTCCGCCATGTTCTTTTTATCCGTAACGCCGTCCTTATACTTCCAGTGTGCCGCAATACCGTATTCCGCAGTTCTGTGCATTTCCCAGGTACGTATCTGTACCTCAAAGGGAATACCGTCACGTCCGATAACGGTGGTATGCAAAGAGCGGTACATATTGGGCTTGGGCGTGGAGATGTAGTCTTTGAATCTGCCCGGCATGGAATTGAACATTTCATGAATAATACCCAAAACCGTATAACACTCAAGCTCTGTGTCAACAAGTATTCTTATAGCATAGAAATCGTATATTTCGTCAAAAGACTTGTTTTGATTGTACATCTTTTTGTAGATGCTGTAAATGGTCTTTACTCTGCCCTCCATGCCGAACTTTATGTGCTGTTCGTGCATTTTTTCGGACAGCATGCTCTGCGCACGCTCCAGAAAGCCTCTGTTGGCACCGTACTTTTTGTCTATATCCTGTCTGACCTCTTCATAGCCTATGGGGTCAAGATAGCGTATAGCAAGCATTTCCAATTCCTGCTTTATTTTCTGGATACCGAGCCGGTGCGCGAGAGGCGCATAAACATGCATGGTTTCCAGTGCAATGGAGCGCTGTTTATCCTCCTTGTGCGAGCTGAGAGTGCGCATATTGTGAAGTCTGTCACACAGCTTTATGAAAATGACGCGCAGGTCCTTGGACATAGCCAGGAACATTTTTCTCAGGTTTTCTATGTGTTCCTCTTCTTTATCGTCAAAGGGTATGGCTACAAGCTTTGTAAGACCGTCTACAAGCTCGGCAACCTCGGGGCCAAACTTCTTTTTTATCTGTTCAATATCAACTTTATCACCGCAGTCCTCCACGGTATCGTGAAGCAATGCGGCACAAATAGAATCGGTGTCAAGCTGAAGGCTTGCCACTATCTCCGCCACTGCAACGGGATGAACTATATACGGTTCTCCGGATTTTCTGAACTGTCCGTCATGCAGTATTTTGGCATATTCGTACGCCTGCATTATTTTTTCAAAATCATAGCTGTAGCCTGTTGCCGCCAGCTTTGACATAAGATTGGAAATGTTATCAGCCAAGAGCTACACCTCTCATTCTATTACCGTATCTGACGCCCGTGCACGCATGGCGCGCAGTTTTGATGAATTATCCAGCGGTGTTTTGGCGGTATACGGATTTATTCTTATGTTGCGTATTTCCAATGCTCCGCCTTCCGGCGCTGAGCAGGTTATTATTCCCAACTCATCCAGAACATCCACCGCAATAAATAATTTATGCAAATCAAAGCGTTTTGGGCTTTTCTGCGAAAGCATACGGCATACGTAGGTCAGATCAACCGTTTCACCCTCCGTCCGCACAAGACGGCACAGTGCGGAATATACATCCTTGAAGTCCTCACGGCCGGGGATACTGAGCTGATTTATGGGACATGCCGAATCGTTTTCACACTTGAGATACGCTTGCTTTTTAAACTCGAAATACTCCGTCAGCGACGAGGAAAGACGTATATCCCGTATTATAAACTGCAACTGCTTCTGGTTTTGGAAATTATTTATATCAAGATTGCAAGCTATATCTACTCTGTCGCCCGCAAGATATTTGAGCGAAGTACTGGGCATTCCGAAAAACAAAGCATTAATAGTCATATCTCCGTTCTGAAGAAGCAGTTTTGTATGCTTATTCTCGGCAAGCGGAGTAATACTTACAATGGATGCTCCCGAAAAATACAACAGCGGAACAGGGTTCGCACAGCCGTACGGCTCGAGTGCGTTTATTTCATCCATGGTTTTGAAGTTCACATCGTCCTTGCGTATCTCGCAGTCAATGGTTATGGTCTTTGTCAACATTTCGGGAGTCAGAATACTTCGTGCATAATCGTTTATCTTTTTCTTGAATGCGGCAAGATTTGCCCTTTCTATGGAAAGCCCCGCCGCAAGCTCATGTCCGCCGTACTTCATAAGCAAATCGGAGCAGTGGGTAAGTGCCTTGTTAAGATCAAGACCTTTTATGCTTCTTCCCGAGCCTTTACCTATCTCAACACCGCCCTCTATGCCCTCGTTTTTGAAGGAAATAAGAATGGACGGCAGGTTGTACCTCTCGGTAAGGCGGGAAGCAACTATTCCGATAACACCGTGATGCCAGGTATCGTCATCCAGTATGATAACACGGTCATGCTCAAAATCGTGCTCCTGTTCAATTTTCGCGACCGCGCCTTCAATAATATCATTTTCCACAAGCTGGCGCTGTTTGTTTGTAGCACACAGCTCCTGAGCGATTTCCTTGGCTAACATAATATCATCTGCCAGGAACAGTTCAACAGCACGCACTGCATTGCCGATACGCCCTGCGGCATTTATTCTGGGAGCTATAATAAATCCAATGGCAGCCGAGGTTATTTTACGGCTTTTGCCCTTATAGTTGTTTACGCCCGATTCTTCAATCAAAGCCTTAAGACCGAGGTTGGCGGTATGCTCGATACGTTCAAGTCCCGCTCCGACAATCACACGGTTTTCGCTCATAATGGGCATAACGTCGGCAATAGTACCAATGGCAACAAGGTCGCCGTATTCATCGCATATTTTATTAACTGTTTCCAACGCACTGCGTGCAAAGAAAACCTCATCCAGTGCGCACAAAAGCTTAAATACCACTCCCACACCCGCCAGCTCCTTGAAGGGATATTTGCAGTCGGGACGCTTGGGGTTTATAACAGCGCAGGCATCGGGAAGAACCTCACGGCATTCGTGATGATCGGTTACAATGGTATCCACACCGCAATCCAGTGCAAACCTGACCTCATCCAAAGCGGTTATACCTGTATCCACCGTTATTATCAATTTTCCGCCACGCTGTGAAAAGCTTTTTATTACCGTATCGTTAAGTCCATAGCCCTCGCCGGTACGGCTGGGAATGTAATACTCCGCATTTGCACCGATAGAGCACAGATATTTATACAGCACTGTGGTGGAGGTTACGCCGTCTACGTCATAATCACCGTATATCATGACCTTTTCACGGCTGTGGACAGCCTTTATAATACGGTCTACGGCTGTTTTCATGTCTTTCATGATAAAGGCGTTGAAAAAATTGTTGTAACGCTTATTAAGGAACTTTACAGCCTCATCGCAGGTTTTTATACCGCGGTTCGCCAATATTACGGCAGTGGTATGCTGAAGTCCCAGTGTAGCCTCAAGCTCTTCCACCAGACCCTCATCGTATTCTCTTATAATCCACTTTTTCATAATACCACCCCAGTGTAAATAGTTATTAATATAATATTATATAGTATTTACACAAAAATTACAAGAACATTTCGTAAACAAAGTGCCCCAAACCTATAAACAAAGGCTGTGCATCATGTTGCACAGCCTTTGTTTATATCTCGTTCCGGCTCAGCCAGTCAATAAATCCGTACAGAAAACCTGCTTTCTTTTATCAAGCGAAGCAATCTTTTGGCTTATAGCAGGTGTAATTTCGGTTTTTTCAAGCTCATTCACAGCTCCTATAAGAATTCTGTCGGGTGTGGTTTTAAGCACCTCGCATATCCGCATAAGCACATCAATACTGGGTATAGAGCGTGCCGTTTCTATATTTAACAAGTACTTGTCCGACAGCTCCGCCATTTCATTTACCTGCCACTGCTTAAGACCCAGTTCCTTTCGGCGCGCCGCTATTCTTTTTCCGACCTCTTTATAGTTTACGTACATAATACCGTTACCTCACATTTTTTCTTCAAGGTAATTTTATATTATGATAGCCCCAAATCAAACTTATCATAAGTAGTTTTTCATCTTTACATAAGAATTTACACACGTTATAATAAGTTTATCCACTATAAATGCGAAAAGTACGAGGCTCTACAATGATTGATATAATATTTAAGCGAAGAAAAATCATCGAAACCGCCGTGTTGTCACTTAATCATTGAACACACGCGGAGGATAGCTTTGCTTGTCGGAAACTACCATTTGCAGTATTTCATCAAAGCTCTTCCACTCAAGAACATCGGAATAAAACTCATTAATGCGACGTGCCGTTTCATCCAGTGCGCGCATACCCGTCATAAGCCCGTTGGACATAAGGCTCTGCCAGTGGGTTATGAGAATTACCCACGAGCCGTTGTTTATAATATCAACTATTTCGCCCGACTTGCCGTCTGCGGTTATAAGCTTGTCCACAACGGAATTGAGATATTCGTCATCATTGCGAGGGGTGTCGATTGTCTCCCAGAAACGGTCATGCGCAATGGCAGGTATGGAAACTACGCAACGGTCATCCTCCTCCAGCGCTATCCAGGGCTTTGCATTTTTTACGCCTCTGAGATTACGCAGGAAGTACCAGGCGTTTTTCTTTCCGCTGACCTGATATACCGCCTGAGAAATTGCCGCAACATACTCCTCTTCCACCTCTATACCCGTTCTCCATGGGGAGGTTATTCCGCAGGAATCTATACCAACCTCCTTCAGGAGCCTGAGCGCATGCGCGATATAAGGAGTAAGGGTCGTTCTGTCCTGTTCTTTCGCCCAATCGTCCTCACGCAAAGCAAGTGCTTTTCCCGTGGATATATCCACCGCCATGTTGTGGGACAGAATTTCGGGTCCGATGGCAAAGCGTGGGGCTAAATGTTTTTTTGCCATATCCAGCCATTCCGCCACCTTTTCATATTCAACACCGTCAATACCATTAACTATGTCACCGCGGTTTCCCGGCATGGGAACTACACTGAATTTACCTTTGATATTTCTTTTTTCAACAATATCGCAGAACATTTCCATGGTTTTATTATCGTAATACTCGATTACGGGACGTCCGTCCTCGGTAAAGCCTGTTTTATGGTGGGCATGATATACCGAGACACAGGGTGCCGGATCGTCAATTATAATTGAAACAGGTATTTTTTTCATGATAAACTCCTTAATTTGATATAATTTTTAAATCTGTTATGCATTTTTTATCGGTATCAATAGAAAAAAGCGCCGCGTTCAAAGTGCAAGGTGTGTCTGCTACCTCAAATCGCTGAGGCATACCGGTAAGGAACTTACGTATAATTATTTCTTTTTTTATGCCCAGCACCGAGTCATGAGGACCTGTCATTCCAATATCGGTAATGTAGCCCGTTCCGCCCGGCAGAATGCGTAAATCAGCCGTCCGGACATGAGTGTGAGTGCCGAAAATGATATTGATTTTACCATCGAAAAAGTTGCCGAACGCCACCTTTTCACTGGTCGCCTCGGCGTGAAAATCACATATCGAAAAGTCATATCTCCCCTTTTCGTGCTCCAAAATCCGCTGTGCCGTTTCAAAGGGACACGCAAGAGGTTCCATAAACACACGTCCCATAAGGGAAATAACCAGTATTTTATAGCCATTTATGTTTTTAACGGTGTATCCCTGGCCGGGGCAGCCGGCAGGATAATTGGCAGGGCGAAGCACATCGTCATGGCATTCCAGGTAATTCTGCATTTCGTTTCTCTTCCAGGTATGGTTGCCGCCTGTCACCACATCGGCTCCGCAGGTCAGAAGAACATCTGCTCCGTCGGGGTCGGTGCTGTTATACTTTCCACAGTTCTCACCATTGACAATAACCATATCTGCTTTATGGGAGGAGCGTATTTTCCACAAATTATTTTTTATAAATTCTTTGCCGTTTTCTCCCACCACATCGCCCACACAAAGTATATTTATTATACTCATTTACTGTCCGTCCTTGTAATTAATTGTCGAAAAAACGCGTTCAAACAAAGCTTCTTGAATCAGCTCTGTGTTCATGGTTATAACACATTGCAGTACAAAAGTTGTACCGCAATGTGTTATAATTTTTGCCGAGTTTACCGCACAATCCGCAGAGTTTTCCACATTTTCGTCCTGCGGCCGCGGATTTTAAAGGAGTTTTCCGCACAACCCGCACAGTTTTCCACACAAAAATGTGGAAATGCCTATAATTAAAGGGTTTCAGGCTGTGGATAACTTTCGCCGAAGGTTTCAACGGTTACCTTCTTCATTACCTGCTTTTCAACGGGAGCGTCACCCCACGAGGTTTTGGTCTGAGCGATTTTGTCAACAACATCCATTCCCTCGATAACTTTTCCGAAAGCGGCATACTGACCGTCCAGATGTGGCGCGTTTTCGTGCATGATAAAGAACTGGCTTCCTGCGGAATTGGGGTTCATGGAGCGAGCCATTGAGAGAACACCCGCGGTATGCTTAAGGTCGTTTTTGAAGCCGTTGATGGCAAATTCGCCTTTGATAGAATATCCGGGGCCACCCATGCCGTTGCCGTTGGGGCATCCGCCCTGAATCATAAAACCACAGATAACACGGTGGAAAATAAGACCGTCATAATAGCCTTTATTCACAAGGCTGATAAAGTTATTTACGGTATTCGGAGCGATTTCGGGATAAAGCTCTGCTTTGATAATGTCGGAGTTTTCCATTTCGATTGTGATAACGGGATTTTTCATTTTGTTTACCTTTCTTTATTAAAAAAATTATAATTCTGCATTGTCTCCCTCGAGAAAGCGTATCGCCTTTTCTACGGCATCCTTTGCGTCTCCCCAGGGTTCATCGGCATAGCGGTAATCGAATTTCTTACAGAAAAATGAGATATTATCCTTAACCTTTTCAATATAAGGAGCTTCAACCGCGGCAACAGCATTAAGAAAATCAGGCTGCTTTTTCTTTGATACAAAAAGCTTGGCGTACTTCAAAAACAAACCGTAATGCTCAAGGCAGAAGTGGTTCTGCGCATCCAGCTTTTTACGGAACGACGGATCGTTTTCCCACAAAAGGCACGCAGTTTCCAGCATTTTGTTGAAATTCTTTTCAATTCGGGAACATACGTAGCAGGAATTGCTTATCTCGCCTGCCGCCTCCTCAACCTTTGAAAGCTTGTCTTTGAGAAGCGATATTCCTCCCGCACTGACTCTTTTGGAAACCTCATCAAGATGACTTCCCAGCATAAGAGCAAGTCCCAGGCGGTTTTTGAGATTGTACATTTTTTTGTAATGCACATCGCAAAACCCCAGATTATTGGTCTGTATACGTATATCCGGCTCCATCATGGAAGCCCCTAAAATCAAATCAAGCTCGTTATCTTCAAGCTTTTTGTACAAAAGGCAGAACGGACACTGTTCGTTTTGTTCAAACGCCTCGTTGACGGGAATGGTATAAATTTTTTCCATATTTTCTCCTCGGTTATAGCCGAAAAGAGCCGAACTCATGTCGGTTTCGAGGACGATTTTCGCCCCTTTCGGCGTTATTTTTTCTTGTAATATGTACATATAACTGCGCAAAAATGCCTTGAAAGAAACAAAAATCGTTCCTTGAAACTTCCCTCGAACCGAGGAAAGATAATTTTCGAGCAGAAATGCATTCTGCGCACAAAGATGTATTTATGCCGGAAAGAAATTTTCTCGGCGGCATTAGTTCGGCTCTTTTCGGCTATTTCATAAAACGCATCGTCCACGCCTGAAGCTTAAGGCGCTTTGACAGGTATTCATCCTTGAAATCATCACTCTGCACCCAACCCTTAAGGCAATCGTCCGTAAGGTCTGGCAGTACTGAAAGGTCGGGAAGCTGAGGAGCAGGCTTAAGAATAATTTTCTTTTCACCGCACAAAACAGCCATGGCTGCTCTCAGCCAATCGGCAGGACCGATTTTTTGGTTTGCAACCGTAATACAAGTCGGCAGGAATTGCTCGGCATTCATATCATATGCCGATTTTATCATATCCTCCGCGTCAACCGCAACATCGTTTTCAACAGCATAGGGTGTGTCGAGGAAGCCGTAAACCTTGCCGCACACATGCTTATCCTCACCCATGAGAAAATCACGGCAGGCAAGAAAAATATCGGATATGCAAAGAGAACAGGGCTGTGTCACGGGCATAAACTCCGCATTAAGCTTATCCCTGAGAGCGGGAATATCGGCTTTTTCTATTTTTCTTTCGCCCTCATTCTTTATTTCATCCGCCAGCTCAGAATAATTCGTTATTCTGAAACGGCTGTCATTTTTGATGCGGTTTATGAACCTGCCGATATTCTTATAGAAGTTCTCGGTGTCCTCGACAGGTCTTCTGTTGCATTCTTTCCAATTGCCGTACTCGGCAATATTGGTCTTATAGTAATTGAGCTTATCCCAGAACTCAGTGAAATTTGCCATATTGGGATGAGTAAATATAACAGCGCGCTTTTTGGTTGCAAGAAAATCCAGTATTTCGCTTATTTCCTCGTCGCTGTTTTTGGTGAGAAGCTTTTCAAGAGCAAAAGTATATTTTACCTGATATATATTACAGTAAAAAACTCCTCTGCCATCCTCGGTATCGCAGAACGTATCCGCGTATACCGGTATGCCCATATCCGCATAGCCGTACATAGCAACATAGGATTTCTGATTTCCGGGCGGGCAGGCGACTGTCATCACTCTGCCGTCGGTGGCTTTTTTTATCATTCCGACAGCCTCGGTTTCCTGACGGATAAACTCATTGTACGCTTTATCGAAATCTTCAAGGTCGGTGTATTCGTTGATGGTAGGATGAAGCGAATGACCATAGGAATGAGTGCCTATATCGTGATACTTAAGGGCATCCGTAACGTCCTTACGTCCCCACTTGACAAGCTGGTCGGCAAGAAGTCCCACAACGCAGAAGCCACCCTTGACACCCGATTCTCTGAGCACCTCCGCCTCTCTGTACACGGCATCCGCCGCAACCGAGGATGTAAAATCCTCTGTATCGAAAGAGAAAATTATATCTGTCATAACTACCCCCATAAAAATTCAATCACTTGGCATATATAGCTCAATATTTATATTTCCGTTTAAACGCTTCTGAAGCCTCTGCCGATAATTTCACTGCTTGTGGTTATAATGATAAACGAATGAGGATCGATTTCTTTGACTTTGTTACGGAGTCTTATGGCTTCAATTCGTTTGCATACTGTATGAATCATGGTTTTTTCTTCTTTTGTAAATTCACCGATAACAGAATTAACCGTAACCCCGTGATGAAGTGTCTTTATGATAAAATCGGATATTTCCTCACGTTTGGTCGTAATTACAATAAAATATTTGCAAGTGTTGAGATTTTCAATCATGCTGTCAACAATAAATGCCTTTGCAAACAAGCCCATCAGTGAGAACAAGCCTATCTGAACGCCGAAAACAGCAAAGGAGCTTGCGGCAACAAAGAAATCAACCGCCAGCAATGCCTTGCCTACGTCGACATTTGTATATTTTTTCAGAATAAGCGCGGCAATATCGGTTCCGCCGGAGGATGCATCGCTGTTAAAAATCATTGCAGAGCCGACGGAGGTAAGAATCATGGCATATGCCAGCTCCATAAACGGTTGGTTTGTAAGCGGCTGCGACAGCGGCAAGACCACCTCTAAGACATATGTGACTGCTGAATAGAACATACTGCAGTAAACCGTCTTTATTCCGTTTTTTGTGCCCAGAAACAAAAAACCGAGCAACAAAAGGGTAATATTCAAAATCCATATCCATGCGGCAGGTGTTACGGGAGTAATTTTACCGAGAATTGTGCCTATACCCGTTACTCCTCCGGTTGCAAAGCCGTTTGGAATCTTGAAAAAATAAACTCCGCAGGAAAGAAGTATGCAGCCCAAATTGATAAACAGAAAATTCTTGAGTTTGCTTTGTTTTTTCATACCCTACCTCTCAAATGTCAAATCCCGGTAATGCCTGTAATATAGACATCTTTCACTGACACCTTTCCCATATGGTGAAGGATTTCTTTTTATCCATTAAATCCGATAATTTATTGAGTTTAGTTTAACCGACAAATTCAAAGTTTAATGTCTGTTTTTTTGATTCGCCCGGTTTTATAAATTCAAGCATTCCCTTTTCTCTCATTACATCTCTTCCGTCAGGAGTGCAGTTTCCGGGTTCAAGTCCCATAACATAGTCATATTCTCCCATCATTTTCCATTGAGTAAAGCACTTAAGCTCATTTGTATCGAAAATCATCTTCATGCCCTTTTTTATTTTGGGATTATATATGCTGACTTCTGCCTTTCCTGAAAATTTATGATAAAAACACATTTCTTCATATTCTGCTTGCGGACCTTCAACCCTCAGACAGTCAGCCAGTCCTGTCACAGAATGTTCGTTTCTGGCAACGATTTCAGCTGACGGGATTCTTATTTCAGTATCCTCACACAGAAGCGGATAACCCATATTGCAATGATACATAATTTCATACGGTGCTTCAGATGAACCTGTATTTTTAACAGTATCCGTCATTGTAAATTTGTTTTCAGCAAGTGACACCACATATTCTCTTTCAAGGACAAGCTTGTGAGAAAAGATGCGTGCATCGCGCACTGTCGCCGTGATATAAATGTTGTTATCATCTATTCGGTAAGCGAAATTTTCGCAAGGGGTATTTGATATCGTCCCGTGAAGCGGAAGCTGCTCGCCATCATCAGTACAAGGGCTTCCCACAGCTGTCAGTCCGCATGTGGTGCAAAATCCGGCTGTAAAGGATTTCAAAAATCCAATCCCATCCTTGTCATAGTATTTTGGAGAGACATACCCACAAGCAGAAATAAAACTAAAGTTATCGCCTTTTAAACTAAGCCTTGTAATGTCCGCACAGCGATCAAGTGAAACCCAGAATTCAAGTCCTTTTCCGTTTCTCACATATAGCATGCGCATACCATCGCCTTTGCCTCCGGAAAGACGCATTTCCTCTACGCCGTAAATTTGTGTTGGGTTGCCTATATACTTATTCATAAGTATTCTCCTTCTCATTGTAATATAGATGCCTATCTTTTTGTACATAAGGGATAGCCGATTTAGATGCCACTGATTTTAAATAAATAATTAATAATGAATGATGAATAATTTCGGTTGAAAATCACAAAGTGATTTTCTTTTTATATAATTCAAATGCGGAGCATTTGTTCCTTAATTCTTCATTATTCATTATTCATTTTTCAATATTCATTGAATTCATCTCCGATGAATTCATTATAAAATGCGTGTACAATTTAGATGCCGACTCAACAATCTTTATATAAGTGACAATAGTTCATCCACATCTTCCCGTTTTGTCGCAAAGGTTGTAACCATTCTTGTAAGCCTTATTTCTTTTTCCCAGTATGAAAGGTCGTATTTTTCGTTTGCTTTATTCATCTGTTCTTCATTTAATATGCAAAAAACAGCATTTGTATCTACGGGATAGTAAATCTTTATTCCCTTTTCTATGAGTTTACTTTCCAGATATTTTGCCTGCGAATTTGCGTGGCTGGCGGTTTTTTTCCAAAATTCATTTTTCAAAAGATATTCCATCTGAACACCTAGGAATTTTGACTTATCAAGATGCTGAAGTGCTTGTTTTTGCAAATATTCAAGAGCGGTAAAATGCTCCGCTCTTCTGAAGATGACCATTTCGCCGAACATAGCACCTGCTTTTGTACCACCAAAAGAAAACGCATCAACGCCCGTTTCTTCAATCATTTCAGCAATACTTGTATCAAGAGCCACCAGTGCATTTGAAATTCTTGCACCGTCAATATATACATACATATCTCTTTCATGAGCAAAATCACAAATTGCCTTGATTTCTTTATTGGTATATAAAACACCAAGTTCTGTAGGCTGTGTTATCACAACTACCTGAGGTAAATATTTATAGTTTTTGATTTTATTCAAATAGTCACCTATTACTTCGGGAGTAAGTTTGCCCATTTTGCCTTCCATAGCAAGTATTTTATTACCAAGCATACTTTCAAAAGCACCACATTCGTATGTATGTATATGAGTATGGTTTTCACAAAGGATTGTACCCCATCTGTCTACCATACTTTTCATTGCCATTATGTTGGCAGCTGTCCCGTTTGAAGTATAAACAACCTTTATTTCGTCTTTGAAGTTTTTTTGCATAAGCTCTGTTGCACTTTTTGTATAGCAGTCATGACCAACTTTGCCATCCACTTCAAGTTCATTTATTCTCATCAGTTCTTCCATAATCTCCGGATGAGTATTTGTCCAGACTTCCCCTCTTAATACCTTTGATTTCAAAACTCACATCTCCCTTTTAAATATTTAACCCAGATGAAATTATTATAGAATCAGTAAATAATTTTGATTCCAACTGTTTTTAATGAATTGACAACTGTCGTTGTCATGAATTGGCTGAAGCCATGAATTCTCGCTATCGCTCCATGAATTGAATTGCCTTTAATGTGCGTAAGCACAATTCATGAGCCGCAAGGCTCAATTCATGAAATCTTCAAATTTCAATTCATGCCGAAGGCAATTCATTGAGTTTGCTTCGCAAACTCATTATATCACACTACAATTCAAAATTCAATACAAATGTGCAAACAAAATAGTTTGTTTTTTTAATCGCTTTCGGACAAAATGCCATATTTTTGGAGACATGGCTCCATTTACTTCCAACGCCGTACGATATATAATTGATTCATAAAATATGAAAGGATTCACCGATTATGATTATCAATAAACTCGACGGTGAGCTGTTCTGGGGCGGACGTGTAAAAGACCTTATGCCCTACGAAACAGGCTCGGGACACATGGACGGCGATATGTCCTCCAGCTACCACAACACGGGAAACCAGCTGGGTGGCATGCTTCTTTCCAACAAAGGACGCGTTATTTTTTCCAACAATCCCTTTGATTTCGATATACGCGAAAAAGAGGTGGAAATAACGGCACATCAGGATATTGTCATGAGAATGGCGGGAACTACGCTCAAAGACGCCTATCTTTATATGATTAACAATCTTCTGAAAAAGCCCGAAAAAACTCCCCCGAAGGAGTTTTTCAAAATGCCGCAATTCAACACCTGGGTGGAGCTTATCTACAACCAGAACCAGAAAGATATACTGGAATATGCCCACAGCATTATAAACCACGGTCTGCCGCCGGGAATACTGATGATTGACGACAACTGGCAGGAACAGTACGGTGTATGGAAATTCCACGAAGGACGTTTTCCCGACCCCAAGGCAATGATGAAGGAGCTCCATGAAATGGGCTTCAAGGTTCTTTTGTGGATAGTACCCTTCGTAAGCCTTGACAACGAGACCTCCCGCGAAATGATTAAAAGAAAGCTTCTTATACGCGATGCCGACGGTGCAAATCCACATGTATTCAAGTGGTGGAACGGTTACAGCGGCATACTGGATTTTTCAAATCCCGAAACGGTAGAATACTTCAAGGGCAGAATGGACTGGCTGATGGAAGAATACGGCGTTGACGGCTTCAAATTCGATGCAGGTCAGCCCTTCTATTATGACACCAAGCTCAAATACTACAAAACACCAAAAACACAGGTTGAAAACTCCATGCATTACTGCAACTTTGCGGCAATGTACGAATACAGTGAGCTTAAGGACGGCTTTAACGCCGCTCATCTGCCCGTACTTCAGCGTCTGGGCGACAAAAGTCACAAATGGGAAGAAGGCGTGCAAACCCTTATTCCCGGCATTACAGCTCAGGCTATAATGGGATATCAGTTCACCTGTCCCGACATGATAGGCGGAGGAAGCTGGGTAGACTTTTTGCCCGGTAAGGAGCTTGACCAGGAGCTTATCGTAAGATATGCCCAGTGCTGTGCCTTTATGCCCACCATGCAATTCTCGGTTGCACCCTGGAGAGTGCTTTCGGAGGAAAATCTGGGTTACATACTGGACGTCATAAAGCTTCATGACAAATACGTCCCCTACATTCTGGAGCTTATCGACAAATTCATGGAAAACGGTGAGCCTGTTGTGCGCATGATGGAATACAACTATCCCCACAAGGGCTACGCGCAGATAAAACAACAATATATGCTGGGTGATAAAATACTGGTTGCACCCGTTGTAGAAAAAGGCGTCACAAAGCTTGACGTAATACTTCCCGAGGGCAAATGGCTGGCAGATGACGGAACGCTTTACGATGGCGGACAAACCGTTACGGTGGATGCCCCGCTCTCCCGTCTCCCGTATTTCACACTTCAGTAATAAAAATCAGTGCTTCTCACGAAGCACTGATTTTTATTATTTCAAAGCTCTATCAAGCTTACATCCTTGCCGTATTCCTTCACCGTGCCGTCGGGAAGAATAACCTTTTTATCCACATTTAAGGGAGCCTTTACATTCAGCTTAAATCCGTCGGTATTTTCCCATGAAACTTCAACACCGCCGAATCTGGTAGACACAACGCCCTTAGCGTAGGTAAGATGTGCCGTCACGGGCTTAATGACTATAACTTTCTCAAAGCCGGTTTTTACCCCGAGAATATTTGAAGCAAGTTCGTTAAGGGGAGCACTGCTCCAGCCATGGCATTCGCTTCTTGGGTTATCGGGGTTTTCGCACCACGTTGTACAGTGCATATCCAGCATTTTTTTCCAACCGTCAAGATTATCGAAAATTCTTTTTTCCATTCCGCATTTTTCCAATGCGCGGAAGAAATAGTAATTCATGCTGAATGATGATTTTCTCAGCTCGGAGCTATGTATTTTTTCCATGATTTCCACAGCGTCCTGTCCCTTTTCCAGCTCGGAAATAACCGACCACATAACAGTATGCATGCTGTATTCATCTTTATCGGAGGAATCACGGTACAAGCCCTTTTGCGCATCAAAGCAGTGCTTCTTTATCGCCTCGGCAAGCTTTGCATACTTTTCTCTGTATTCTGCACCCAAAAAAGGTCTGCCGCTCTTTTCCGCAATATCGGCAGCGCAGAGAAGAGCATAGGCAAAATACATATTGTATACGGTTATGGGCTTACCCGCATTAATGTTCAGAGTACCTATATACCATCCGGGAACCCAATCCACAAAGTCCCAGTATCTTGATTTGGAAATAAGTCCATCCTCGGACAGATTTTCGTAAAAATACTGAAGTATATTATCTACATTATTGAGAAACTTTCTTGCAAAAACAATATCAGCCGAGTATTCAAGATAATCGTGCAGCATAAATATCCAGAAAAACGAAAATCCCGGTATAACCTGCGTCAGCACAGACGGATAGTTGGCTCGAAGAAGTCCGTTCGGCAGTTGAGAAACAGCAAATTCTTCTATGGCTTTTCTGATTATTCTGTCATCGTCGGTCATCTTCTGAAGAACCGCACTTTCGATGGCAGAATCCATATCATACTGCTGCTGTTCGTAATAAGGACAATCATAAAAGGTTTCGTGAGTACAGCAAAGCATTGTGTTTATACTCACTTCGTACATTTTATTGAAGTACTCATCCGAGCACTCAAAGCTGCCTTTTTGCTCAATGGGGTAGTTCCAACGCATTGCCTTTACGGATTTAAGCACCGCGGCTATATTTTCACTCTCGATTCGTATATATCGGAAAGTTCTGAACCAGAAAGGTTCGTACACATACGCTCTGTCTGTTTCAACAGTATCCCAAAAACCTTTTATATCCCCTTCGTCCGCTCCGTCTCGCATGAATTTACCGTTTTCGGTAATGTAGCATTCGGCATATATTATTTTAGCGGACACCTTATCTGCGAAATCAAAGCTTACTTTTGCAGTCATATTCATTCCCGCATCCAGCTCCACGAAATCTTCTCCGGATTTTATAACCTTAAGTTCCATGGCTTTCTGAGGAAAAATCATGGGAATGGGGCGCGGCGTCAGTGTGGGATCTCTGAGTGTTCCGCAAGGATATGTTTCAAGTCCAAATTCATAATCATATCCGCCGTGCTCTTCGATTTCAATCGGCTCAAAGTCTTTTGAAAGATCTATATCCTCAACGGGAGCGATACTCTTCCATTCCGCGCATCTGATACCAATCTGATTGTTCTTAACGCATGTCCAGCCCGAATCGCTGACTATGGTGTTAGTAGGAGATTTTGCTTCAAAATTGATCTCCGGCTGATTCGTCTTGAAAACAGTAGAAAGGCAACGTTTCATAGTTATATGCATAACTATTATCTTGATTTCGTTTTCGCCCGCCTTAAGCTCGTCCGTTTCAACAGTATCGTAATATTTTACGTGCTCATGGCCCTTGCAGGGGCCCTCACAGATATATTTGCCGTTTATCTTGAGGAGATATCTTTCGGAAGTATAAATATTTATTCTGTACTTTTCCTGCTTTTCAAGCGTTACGTTTTTTGTGAATTCGTACATTCCCTCGGGAACGAAGTCATTCTTGATTCTTACAAACCTTACTCTCATTTTTTCCTCCGTATTCAAATATTATAATGTCACACACAACAATCTTTATTGAAACCATTATACGATAAGAAAAATGAAAAATCAACTACTTTTAGGGAAAAATCAGCATAATTAGCTATTTTTTTGATACGAATGTACGATATTGTCATATTCGCAATGTAATATTTTACATTCGTAATGTTAAATATGTCATATTATTTCTTTTCCGTTGCATGGTAAAGTCCGGCGTATACTCCGCCATTTTTCAAAAGCTCTTCATGCGTGCCGATTTCTGTTATCTCTCCGCCCGATATTACCGCTATTTCATCCGCACCGCGGATGGTAGAAAGGCGGTGTGCAACAACAAGTGTGGTTCTTCCTTTGCACAATTCGTCCAACGACTGCTGTATAAGTATTTCGGTGGCATTATCCAGCGCACTTGTAGCTTCGTCCAAAATGAGAATGGGCGGATTTTTGAGGAACACTCTGGCAATACTGAGCCTCTGCTTTTGTCCGCCCGACAGCTTTACGCCTCTTTCGCCTATCTGAGTTTCGTACCCCTCGGGCAGACTCATTATGTATTCGTGAATATTGGCTCTCTTTGCCGCTTCCATCACATCTTGCTCACTTGCATCCGGTCTGCCGTAAAGTATGTTTTCGCGAATGGAGGCATTAAAAAGATAGATATCCTGCTGAACTATACCTATATTGCGACGCAGTGACTCACGGGTTATATCCCGTGTTTCCTTACCGTCGATATAAATGTTGCCCTCGGCAATGTCATAAAAACGCGGTATAAGATGGCATATGGTGGTTTTGCCGCCGCCGCTGGGACCTACCAATGCAAGTGTCTTGCCCTTGGGAATATCAAGTGTCACGTTTTTAAGAACATTTTCGCTGTCATTATAGCCATAAGAAACATTTTCAAATCTTATGTGACCCTCTGCCTTGGCGATATCCACTGCATTTTCTCTGTCCTCTTCGGGCTTTGCGTCTATTATCTCCAAAAACCTTTCAAAGCCCGTAACACCGTCCTGATACTGCTCCATAAAGCCGATAAGCGTAGTCACGGGGCCTATAAACAGATTGACCGATACTATGAATGTGGAATAATCCGCAAAATCTATGCGTCCGCTGTAAAGAAATAAACCGCCTGCAATAAGTATCACCACATTGAACACATTGGTTATAAATGAAGTGCCGGAATGGAACTGTCCCATAGCGCTGTACGCCTTACTGCGCGCAGTTACAAATTCGTCATTACCCTGCTCAAATTTTTCCTCTTCTTTTGCGGAGTTGGTAAAGGCTTTCGTAACACGTATTCCCGAAATACTGCTTTCCAGCGCCGCATTTATGGTAGCAACCGCCTTACGGCTTTCGGTAAAGGCATTGCGCATTTTTTTACGCAGAAGCATGGAGATGCCCAGCAGAAAAGGAACGCAGGCAAAGATAATAAGTGTCAGGTAAACATCAATGGTAATAAGATAGCAAAATGAAATTATAACCGTAAGCGAAGAAATTATAAGGTTTTCCGGGCCATGGTGCGCCAATTCACTTATATTCATAAGATCGTTGGTCATACGGCTCATTATTTTTCCCGTTTCGTTGTCGTCATAATAGCTGTACGGAAGCTTTTGCAAATGCGTGAACATGTCGGTACGCATCTGCGCCTGCATTTTAACACCCATAACATGACCGTAGTACTGTATGAAATAATCAAGCAGCATTCTGATAATGTACAGCATCAGCACTGCAACACCCGCCACAACAATCATAATATAATTGCGATTGGGGATAAGGTCATTGAGCATTCTTCTTGTAACAATGGGGTAAACAACACCGATGAGTGCCACAAGCAATGCCGCACACATATCCATTATAAAAAGCTTTTTGTGCGGTTTATAATAGCTTATAAATCTTTTCAACATATCTTTCTCCTATTGTGTATTTATTTGTAAATTATACGATGGTTTTATGAACTGAAAAAGAATTTTTTATACCTCATAAAAAAAATTATTTTCTCATTACAACGTAAAATATGAATAATTTTCACGCACTTGTGTATAAGCGATTTTTTCCGAAAAAAGTTTTTCCAAAACATTGAATTATTTTTCAAAGTCTGTTATAATATGCGTAAGATATATAGAGCATATAGGAAGGAATGATAATTGTGAACAGTTATCTTGACAAATTCGAAGACAAGGTCCGCCTTTCAAAGCAGAATAACAATACCCGCAATCAGACTTCGCCTTACTGCGATTTTATTTATTATTCTTCTACCCGTACACCGGGAATTACACTTGCCATGCGCATTTTAAAGCCCGAAAAGCCTTCGTACATACTCGCAGGCACCCACGGCTGGCACATGAGTATTCCCGCTTTCGAGCACATGGACAAACCGCAGAGCAAATATCTTACCGTCGAAGTGGATATGCGAGGCAGAGCCTTTTCCGAAGGTGAGCAGGACTGCAACGGCTGGGAGCTTTACGACGTTATTGATGCCATAGAATATGTTAAAAAGCATTATGCTGAATATATAACAGACCCCGAAACAGTCTATTTTGAAGCAGGAAGCGGTGGCGGCGGAAACGCTCTTGCCATTGCCGGCAAATTTCCCGATTACTTTGCCGCAGTAACCGCCATGTGCGGAATGTCGGACTACGGTACGTGGTACAAAAATGACCAAGTCGGAGAATTCCGCGATGAAATGGACGTGTGGATCAGCAAAAATCCCACCGACGAAATGTTCGCTTCCAGAAGCGGTATTGCAACTTTAAAAAACCTTTTCACCCATATGACGCTTGTACACGGTGCAAATGATATCCGCGTACCTGCTTATCATTCCCGAAATTATGTAAAGCGTGCCGAGGAGCTGGGCAAAAAAGAACTGGTACGTTATCTTGAATTTGAAACCGTTGGCGGAAGAGATCACTGGGATAACATGACACCCGAGCAGTTAAAGCAAATGGAAGCCTTTTGCGAATCAGACCGCGAGGCTAACCGCAAACCGACTGAAATTCCGCAAAAAGGAACTCTGGTTGTGGCAGGCTATTTATTCACCAAGCATTTTTCAGTGGTAATGAACGATATAAACCGCGTAACAACGGTGGATTATGACCTTGAAAAAGGCATTTTCAATGTAAACGCAGACAGTGACAGCTATACTCTGAGCGTATATAAAAACTAAGGAGACTAACATGGATCATCTTGACAGGCTTGAAAGCCGCAGTATTCATATTCTGCGGGAAGCATACGCATCTTTCAAAAACATGTGTATGCTGTGGTCGATAGGAAAGGACAGCACCGTTCTTCTGTGCCTTGCCCGAAAAGCATTTTTCGGTCATGTTCCCTTTCCGCTTGTTCATATTGACACTCACTACAAGATACCCGAAATGATAGAGTACCGTGACAGACTTGCCAGAGAGTGGCATCTTGACATGGTGTACGGCGAAAACACAAAAGCGCTTGAGGAAAAAAGCACTTTTCCCGACGGCAACGTAAGCCGTATTGAGTGCTGCCGCAATCTGAAAACAGATGCCCTCAAGCACACTCTCAGCGGAGAATGGCCGCGTTACCGCATGAATCACGATACCAAGATGTACGAGCGTGACACTAACACCGAGCCGTACACCGGCGTCATCGTAGGTGTTCGTGCAGACGAGGAAGGAAGCCGTTCCAAGGAAAGGTATTTTTCTCCCAGAGACAAGAACAACGACTGGGATATCGGCGACCAGCCACCGGAATTCTGGGGACAGTACAAAACAGATTTTGCCCCCGGAACACACATACGGATACACCCCCTCCTGGACTGGACGGAATTGGACGTATGGGAATACATACGACGAGAGAACGTTCCTGTTGTATCTCTTTATTTCGACCAGGGCGATGGCAAGCGTTACCGTTCTCTGGGATGCTGGCCCTGCACAATGCCGGTGGATTCGGATGCAAAGAATCTTGACGATATTATAGAAGAACTCAAAAGCGGAAAATTTGCTAATATTGCCGAACGTTCCGGACGTGCTCAGGACAAAGAAGACGGCGGCGGATTGGAGGAGCTGAGAAAAGATGGCTACATGTAATAACGAACGTGAAAACCACATGAACATTGTCATTGTGGGGCATGTTGACCACGGCAAAAGTACTGTTATCGGCAGACTTCTTGCGGATACTCATTCTCTGCCGGAGGGAAAGCTGGAGCAGATACAGGAAATGTGCCGCAGAACCTCCAAGCCATTTGAATACGCCTTTTTGCTTGATGCTCTCAAGGACGAACGTTCTCAGGGCATAACCATTGACACAGCCAGGAGTTTCTTTAAAACAGACAAAAGAAAGTATATCATCATCGATGCTCCCGGTCACATAGAGTTTCTTAAAAACATGATAACCGGCGCCTCCCGCGCAGAAGCGGCTTTGCTTGTTATTGACGCGCACGAGGGTATAAAGGAAAACTCCAGACGTCACGGATATATGCTGTCCATGCTGGGCATAAGACAAGTTGCAATACTTGTAAACAAAATGGACCTTGTAAATTATGACAAGACCGTTTACGACAGTGTGGTAAATGAATACTCTGAGTTTTTGCGGAAAATTAATATCACTCCCTCCTGCTTTATTCCCATAAGTGCCATGAAGGGAGACAATATAGCTTCAAATTCCTCAAATATGCCGTGGAGTAACCACACCGTGCTTGAAGCGCTGGACGAATTTACTCAGGCAGGTGAAACAGATGACCTTCCTTTCCGTATGCCGGTACAGGATGTATACAAATTCACCTCTTCGGGCGATGACCGCCGTATTATAGCAGGTATGATAGAAACAGGCAAGCTCAAAAACGGCGACAGTGTGGTATTCTATCCCTCCGGTAAAAAGACCACCGTGAAGCGCCTTGAAGCCTTCAATGCACCTCTTCCCGACGAGGTAAGTGCCGGAATGTCGGCAGGCTTCACAATAAATGAGCAGATATACGCGAAACGCGGTGAGCTGTGTGCCATTGCAGGTCAGCCTGCGCCACAGGTAAGCACCAAAATCAAAGCAAGTATTTTCTGGCTTGGCAAAGAAAGCATGGAAAAGCACAAGATTTACCATGTTAAAATCGGAACGGCAAAGGTGGAGGCGCGTCTTGAAACCATTGTGAATGTACTTGATGCCTCTAATCTTTCCACCAACAAAAAGGAAACTATCGACCGCCACGAGGTTGCCGACTGCATTATTTCCTTTGAAAAGCCGGTCGCCTTTGACCTGGCACAGGACATGCCCACAACAAGCCGTTTTGTTATTGTGGATAAGTACGAAATCGCCGGTGGCGGCATCATCACCGACGTTGTGGATGATGAGCACTCCGACAGCCGTAAAAAAATTCTTCTGCGCAACTACAAATGGGAGCAAAGCCATATTTCCATGGCGCGCCGAGCAGAAAAATACAACCAGAAGCCTCACCTTGTTCTTATTACAGGTCAGGCGGCAGTAGGCAAAAAGGACATTGCCAAGGCACTGGAGGCAAAACTGTTTGATGACGGACGCATTGTTTACTATCTTGGCATCGGCAGTGTACTTTACGGCATAGGACAGGACCTCAAGGTGAAAAACGGAGAGGTTCAGAAATCCGAAATTGGCGATCGTGACGAACATATACGCCGACTTGGCGAAGTAGCAAACATTCTTCTGGATGCAGGCGCAATACTGGTTGCAACGGCGGGCGGACTCACCCAAAGCGACCTTGAACTGTTAAAGCTGGCTGTCAGCGAGGACAGCATCACCACGGTATGGATAGGTGACAATAAGGACACCGACGTTTCAATCGACATGCTCATTTCGGAAAACGAACCCAAAGAAAGTGCCGCGCTCCAAATAAAGAGCAAATTACAGAATAAGGGTATAATTTTTAAACCTTGGTAAAGCAGATATAAAAAAAGCCGTAAGAAGTTAAAACCTTCTTACGGCTTATTCTTTTAATGTGCATCGTGCCAGTTATCGCCCACTGCCGCTTCACATTCCAGCTTAACATTGCCAAGATCGACGACGCTTGCCATTTCCTCACGCAAAAGCTGTTTGATATACTCAGCTTCGGATTTGGGAGCTTCAATTATAAGTTCGTCATGCACCTGCATGATGATACGACTTTTGAGTCCCTCTTTTTCAAGACGCTTATCCACATTGACCATTGCAAGCTTTATTATATCTGCCGAGCTTCCCTGTATGGGCGTATTCATAGCTACACGCTCTCCAAAAGCCTGCATCTGCTTTTTGGGCGAAATAAGCTCGGGAATATAACGGCGGCGGTTGAATATTGTTGTGACATATCCATCTTCGCGCGCCTTTGTTTTTATATTTTCAAGATACTCTTTAACCATGGGATATGTTCGGAAATACCCCTTTATATACTCCCCTGCTTCCGCTTTGGGGACACCCAGGTCAATGGAAAGCGAATAGTCACTTATGCCGTAAACTATTCCGAAGTTCACTGCCTTAGCGCTTTTTCTCATATCGGAAGTAACATTCTCAAGCTTCACACCAAACACTTGTGAAGCTGTGATTGAGTGTATATCCTCCTTGTTTGCAAACGCTGAAGTCAATCGTTCATCCTTCGAAATGTAGGCAAGTATTCTAAGTTCTATCTGAGAATAATCCGCATCAACCAGCACATAATCCTCGTTTTCGGCAACAAAATACTTTCTCAGCTCTCTGCCCAGCTGTGTTCTTACGGGAATATTCTGCAAATTAGGCTCGGAGGACGAAAGACGTCCCGTAGCAGTAAGCATCTGATTGAAGCTGGTGTGTATTCTGCCGTCATCGCCAATAACCTTAATTAGCCCCTCCACATATGTTCCGTAAAGCTTTGTAAGCTGACGATAATACAAAATGTCACCTATTATCGGATGTCTTGAAGCAAGTCTGTCCAATGTTTCGGCATCGGTGGAATAGCCGGTTTTGTTCTTTTTGAGAACAGGAAGTCCCAGCTTTTCAAACAAAACAATCCCAAGCTGTTTCGGAGAATTAATATTAAACGCTCCGGTGTAGGAATAAATACGTGATTCGGCAGCTTCTATCTCCGTTTTCAGACGTTCGCCGTACTCAATTATCCCTTCGCGGGATACCTTGAAGCCGTAAAGCTCTGTCTTGGCAAGTGTTTTTGCCAGCGGAAGCTCTATTTTTTCATAAAGCTCGACGCATTCATATTCTTCAATTTTATTCTTAAGCAATGGATATAATTCACGCAGGAATTTGCAGATATATGCCGGCTCCTCAGCACGTCTTGAGGAAACCGACTTCCCGCAAAACGACATAATAAGCTTTGCTGCATCCGAAGCACTGTCGGTAGGATTTATGACATATGCCGCGATAAGTGCATCAAAAACCACATTTTTAATACTTTTTATTATCTCCACTCCGTAAAGCGAAGCGCAATAACGGCAGTAATCCTTAAAGTTATAAAGCACTATATTTTTATCACAGTAAATTATTTTCGGCATATCGTCCGTAACACGATATGAAGTTGAGTTAATATCAAAATAAAATGCCTTTTCAGCCCATGTATACGTAAGATACAGTGTATCACCGCACATGTTAAGCAATTCATCTGCACTGATATTAATATAAGGCTCTTTTATCTCCTCCGCAACCTGTACCTGATCCATGGAAATCTGAAATCCGTCTGATACACTTTCTTCTTCTATCCCAAAGCTTTTCATTAGCTTTGAAAACTCCAGGCGAATGAAAAGTTCACGCAAAGTGTGTGTGTCAAAGCCCTTTGAAGCAAGCTCGGATATCTCAGGCAAATCGGGAGTGTTAAGCTCAATAGTAGCAAGCTTGTAGCTCATCTGCGCACTATCCCTGCCCGCGGCAAGCTTTTCTCTCACGCTCTTTGTGACATCCGCGTTTTCAATAGACTCATACAGTTTTTCAATGTCTCCGTATTCACCCACCAGCTTCATGGCGGTCTTTTCACCTATACCGGGCACACCGGGAATATTATCCGAGCTGTCTCCCATAAGTGCTTTCAGGTCAATAAGATGAACGGGATCAAAGCCGTATTTTTCCCTGAATGTGTCGGGTGTATACAAAATATCGTTACCTGTTGCCGCAATAATAACGTTACAGTTATCGTTAACCAACTGCAACGCATCCCTGTCTCCCGTCACAATGGTACAGAAAATACCGTTCTCGGCACAGATACGGGAATATGTGCCCAAAATATCATCCGCCTCAAACCCTTCACGGGTAAGACACTCTATGCCCATAGCACTCGTCACACTGTGAACATATTCCACCTGCATTCTCAATTCTTCCGGCATGGGCTTACGCTTGCCCTTGTAATCCTCATACATTTTGTGACGGAATGTAGGTGCCTTAAGGTCAAATGCAGCACCGATATAATCGGGTTTTATTTCATCAATATGCTTTTTTACTATATTTATATATCCGTACACCGCATTGGTAAAAAGCCCATCCTTGGTTTTTAATGGCTTTACACCGTAAAAAGCGCGGTTCATTATACTGTTTCCGTCAAAAAACAAAGCTTTTTTCATAAAATCAATTCCTTTTTACGTATTTAAAAGCGGGCAACTATCGCACTTGGGCGAACGCGCAGAGCAGACATCTCTGCCAAACTCCACAGCACAGTGACAAAAATTACTCTGTTTATCCGGCTCAATAAGCTTCACCAATTCTCTTTCCACCGCCACAGGGTCAGCTTTATCGCAAAGCCCCCATCGCACAGAAAGACGAATGCAGTGTGTATCAGCAACGATACCCGGAAGTCCGAAAACGTCCCCCCTGATAAGATTGGCAATCTTTCTCCCCACACCGGGCAGTGCCAGAAGCTCATCCATATCGCTTGGAACCTGTCCGCCGTACTTTTCGCACAGTATGCGCGACATATCTTTTATATTCTTTGCTTTCATCCGGTAAACTCCGCAGGTACGCACCAGCTCTTCTATTTTCTCAATAGGTGCCTCCGACATGCTTTTTGCATCCGGGTACGCTTTGAAAAGCTCCTTTGAAACCATATTGACCCGCTTATCGGTACATTGCGCCGACAGCCTTGCCATCACAAGAAGTCTGAACGGATCACCTTCAAAATAAAGCCCGCATTTCACATCGGGGTACAGCTTTTCCAGCCTTTCATTTATGTAAGCGGCACGTGCTTTTTTGGACGTTATAAGTTTTTTTAAAGGACATTTCACTTCATCCATAAATTTTCCCTCATAAAAATATTACTTTATATATTGTAGCACACTTTTGGGAATAATAATAGTACAATTTTTAAAAAAATCATCTTTTTTATTGATTTCCTTACGTATTGGGTGTATAATAATGAAAACCAATCACTGAAATGCGGTATTTAAGTATGGAAAGAATAAAGGATTTTTTCAAAAACGAAAACATAGAATTTTACGCGGTTCTGCCTGCTGATTCCGCGGAAATAATAAACACCTCCAGACAATCCGAGACAGAGGGATTTAAAAGTATAATTGTGTTTCTGATGCCGTATAAAACACATCTGTCCCCCTCACGAAATCTTGCACGTTTTGCTTCAGCGCGGGATTATCATTTATATGCTTCACGGCTTTTTGAACGTTTTGAAGTCTTTTTTCCGAATTGCCGCTGTTACTGCGACAACTCCCCCGTTAACGAAAAACTGCTTGCGGCTCGTGCCGGGCTGGGAGTTATAGGTGACAACACCCTTTTGATAAATGAAAAATACGGTTCATTTGTTTTCATTGGCGAAATATTTCTTAAAGAAAAATTTGAAAATTACACTCCGCTTCACACCGTCCGAAAATGCATTTCCTGCGGAGCATGCAAAAAAGCGTGTCCTGTAGAGCTGGATTTCTCACGGTGTATTTCCGCCATAAACCAGAAAAAGAAAATATCGCCCGACGAACAGGAGATAATCCGTACCTCACAGTATAAATGGGGGTGCGACCATTGCCAGGATGTGTGCCCTTACAATCTTAATGCACCGGAAACACCGATAGATTTTTTCAAAAACGAAATATTGGATAATCTCACCGCCGAAAAGCTTGACATTATATTACAGAACGGCAGTTTTTCACAGCGAGCCTATGCGTGGAGAGGCGAAAAAACCGTGCGCAGAAATATAGAATTATAAATAAAAACTGAGTTGAAAGCACTTAAGCTTCCCACTCAGTTTTTATTATATTAATCGCTCATTCAAGCTGTTTGCCGAGAAAAGTTGCCGCAGTCTGTATAAGCTTTATTTCTGCATCATCAGGCTGACTGAAGCTATCGTTGGGCTTAAGGCTCATGACTGCGCCCATCACGTCACCCTCCGAAAATATGGGGCATGCCGCGGAAATATAGTGGCTTTCGCTTATAACAGTAGGATATATTTTGGAATCCTCCGACTGTACAGTGTACATCTGACGCTGTTCGATGAGCTCCTCAAGCTGACTGCTCAGCTTCTGCTCAACAAATTCGCGTTTGGAAACACCCGCCGCGGCAATGACCGCATCCTTATCGCACACGATAACATTTATACCGCAGCTTTTAAATAAGCTTTCGGCGTAGCTTGCCGCCGAGGACATAAGCTCACCGATAGGCGAATATTTCTTGAAAATAACTTCTCCGTCTCTGTCGGTAAAAATTTCCAGCGGGTCGCCTTCGCGAATGCGCATGGTGCGACGGATTTCCTTGGGTATTACAACTCTTCCGAGGTCATCTATTCTTCTAACAATTCCTGTTGCTTTCATATATAAGAACCTTACCTTTCTAAAAATCGGAGATTTTTGAAAGGTGCCAAGAACCTTGTTATTCGATACCTCATAATAAAAATCTCCTTTGTTCTTTGGGTGCACTTCTATTTTGTGCAATCAAGGGATTTTTATGTAAGGAAAAAACAGGGAACGGAATAAAACTTTCTGTTCCCTGTTGTATGATATTTATTAAATTTTCATCAAGCAAAAATTTATCGATACCGAAGCCAACAACGCTTTACAGCATACTTTCCATTGCGCCAAGGTAATATATATTTTTATATCCGAGATAGCCCAGATCGTTATATGACTGTATGCTTCGCTTACCTCTGCTGCAATACACAATTACCCTTGTGTTTTTATCCTTTATCATATCAAGAGCAAAGCCATGAAGATAATAAAACGGGATATTGATTGCGCCGTCAAGATGGGATTTATCAAATTCCTCCTTTGACCTTACATCAACCAGAATTGCTCCTTGCGACATAAGCTGCTTGGCTGTGTCGTATGTAATTTTTTCAATCGGCTTTGGTTCTATATCGCCCTCATCAAACGGATTAATTACCTCAAATGATTCGGAGCATTCGATTTTAAACACGACTGTTTCCTGAGGCTTCAAGTTTAATTTCATTTTCGCGACAGGCTCAATATCAACGTGATTGCTCAAATCACGCACTTCCAGTATCTCTCCGCAAAATCCAAGCTCTAAAAAATCCAGCTCTGTGCTAAGTGCCTCGCTACTTCTGTTAAGTACCGCCACAGCCTTGAGAGATGATTTTGCACTTCCCAGATTTTTTACCCAGACCTCACCTTGTTTTACATTATCATTAAATATATCTTTAATTTGAACTGCCTGCAAGCATGCTGTATCCTGATTTATTGCAATGAGTTCCTTATTCTTAAGAATTTCAAGTGTTTCAGCTTTTATTTTTGTAAGATCGCAACCGATCACAAGCGGTGTTGACATCATGCACCACATGGCAAAATGCGTTTTTTCTTCCTGATGGTTCAAGCCGTTTCCGAGCTGAAGCATATCAAGGTCATTTACGTGTCCCGGTGAGCAGTATCTCGCAAGCGGCTTTGTTGCATCAATCTGTTTCAGAATTGATGCAAAATTCGGCTTAATATCGGCACTTATTCTCCACGAATCGGCAACCTCAGTTACCCATTTACCCGGAAATTGCCATCTGCAAACATTAAATATGATAGGTTTTTGGATTCTTTCACTTATTTCATTTATAATGTTTCCTATTTTGGTGTACTGTTCCTTATCATCAAGACCTAAAAAAATACCTCCGCACCAGTCGAGCTTGATGAAATCGAATCCAAACTCTTCAAGGTACATTTTAAGGTCCTGTTCTTCATATCCGTAAAGTCCGACATTTCTTCCGGACTCACCTTCACCGTCATGATAAAAAGCGCAGGTGGAATCACCGCCGTCCGAATAAATGCCCGCTTTAAGTCCTTTACTGTGCGCATAATCCGCAACAGGCTTTATTCCGTTTGGAAAACGTTCCTTATGGAACAAAAGCTGTCCGCTTTCATGACGTCCGCCGAAAAATCCGTCATCGATATTCAAATACGTGTATCCGCACTCTGCAAGACCAAGTTCAATCAATGCATCCGCCTGTGCCTTCAATTTTTCTTCGTTTATGTTTGTTTTAAAACAGTTCCACGATGCCCAGCCCATCAATGGGGCTTTTCTTTTTATCATTATCAGTCACTCCGTTGTCGTATTTTCATAAATATTTTGAATTATACTTCATTTTATCATACGCATTTTCAAATGTCAATATTTCGCTTCCATAATTTCATATATATTCACAAACCTATATCTTTATATTAAAAAATAAGCCAAAAAACAAATTTATATTGCCGAAAACAAAACATCGGAATGTTTTCATTCCGATGTTTTCATCTGCTTAAGTTATATTTGCCCACTGGTTTTCATGCAACGCAAAAAGGCATCACAGCCCTCTGCCACATCATTATAAGTATCGTCAAAATTACCTGTGTACCACGGGTCGGATATATCTCTTTCCGAGCCGGCAAAACTCAAAAGCTTGTAAATCTTGCTATCGGGATCACCGCCGAAAATCCTGCCGAGATTTTTAATGTTCCAATCGTCCATACCGATTATGTAATCGAATTTACCGTAGTCACTGCGAGTTATCTGTTTTGCTCTGTGAGGTATGACGGGAATACCCATCTGTCGAAGCTTGCTCACCGTTCCGTGATGAGGCGGGTTTCCGATTTCCTCGGTACTGGTTGCAAAGCTGTCTATCACAAATTCATTTTCCAAGCCATTATTCTTTACCATATGCTCAAAAACACTTTGAGCCATAGTGCTCCTGCATATATTGCCGTGACAGCAAAACGCCACTTTTATCATTTTAACACATCCTATCTGAATATTTGCAATTATGCGTTTATTATATAACTTAATTACCGAAAAATCAATGGATGACGGAATTTTCACTGCATTATGTGAATTTTCCAACATTTTTCGATAAACGTATTATAGCATTTCAGAATGAAACAGTATACAATTGTAATACTTAAGAATTTTTTCAGAGGTAAACTATGAGGGATTATTTTGTTTTTGATAAAATACCTCCACGCGAATGGGAGGAAAGTGTACCCATAGGAAACGGACGCATGGGTGCCACAATGATGTGCGGAGTAAGCTATGAAAATGTTTTTCTCAACGAGGAAACCATTTGGTCATCCCACAATGTAGGCACTCCCAAGCCCGAGTTGTATGAAAAATTTGAGGACATACGCAAGCTCCTTTTGGAGGGCAAAACACTTGAAGCAAACCGGCTCGGCAATGAAACCCTTTTTCCTCACTGCATCAGCCGTATACGTTCATACGAAGGTGCGGGAGAACTGAGAATCGGTCTGCATCACAGCGACGCCTGCGGAAGCTATCAACATAAGCTGGATCTTATAGGCGGAATCGCAACTGTGGAATACGACCACGAAGGAAGCCATTACACCCGCGAGTATTTTGCTTCCTACCCCGATGACGTTATAGCGGTTCGCGTTACATCCTCGGACGATGAGCTGGATGCCTGGTTGTCCTATGACCGCCCTCACTGTATATCCGTAAAGACCTGCAATAATGAGCTTACCGCCATTTCAAAAACCACCTTCGGAGAACATCTTTTCTGCGTGAAGGTACGAGTTGTTTCCGACGGCAAGGTTATCGCCAAAGGACATAATCTGCATATATCCGGCGGAAAATCGTTCAGTGCATATATTTCCATTGCTACACAATTCAGACACGGAAACAACTTTGAAGACTGTGTAAAATTCCCCGAAGAGACTGATTTCGATGTGCTTAAAGCACGTCACATTGCAGATTTCAGTTCTCTTATGAAGCGTGCGGAGATAACTCTCCCCGCTTCTCCCGAAATGAATGCAACACCTATGAGTGAGCGCTTTCGCATAATAAGCTTTGACAAGCCTCAGGATGACGAATTGACCATGCTTCAATGGCAATTTGCGCGCTACATGCTGGTATCGGGAAGCCGCCCCGGCTCTCTGCCCGCCAATCTGCAGGGATTATGGACTAAGGGAATAAGCCCCGAGTGGAGCTGTGACTACCACTTCAACATAAATATTCAGACCAACTACTGGCCTGCGGAGGTTACAAATCTTTCGGAGTGTCACCTGCCACTGTTCGATTACATGAACAATTATCTCATCGAGCCCGGCAAAAAAACGGCAGAAATTTCTTATCACGCAAGAGGAGCTGTTGTCCACTCGGTCAGCGACATTTACGGCTTCACCACACTGCAGGGCGGTCCATGGGGCGTTTGGCCTCACGGTCTGAGCTGGCTTTGTCTGCACATGTGGGAGCATTATCTATTTACAAAAGACGAAAAATTCCTGCGTGAAACCGCTTACGAAACGATACGTCAGTCTTCTCTGTTCTTCCTTGATGTAATGTTTGAGGACAAGGACGGTTATCTCGTGTGGGGACCTACTATAAGCCCCGAAAATGCTTTCCGTGTGCCGGACGAAAACGGAAATCTTGAATCTGCATGGTTGTCACTCAGCACAGCCATGGATACCCAGATAATCGGCTGTCTGTTCCGCATTTTCGCTGAAAGCTCAAAAATTTTGGGAATCGAAAATGCTGATACCGCCCAGGCAGTAAAGGCGCTTGAAAAGCTGCCTCCCATGAAAATCGGCAAATACGGTCAGATTATGGAATGGTGCGAGGATTTTACGGAGATTCAGATACGCCACCATCACTTGTCACCCGGTTTTGCCGTTTACCCCGATTGTGCCATAAACCGCTCCACCCCCGAGCTTCTCAAAGCAGTTGAAGTTATGGTTGACCGCAGAAGCGGTTGGGACGGCTCCGGCGGATTCCGTGCCTGCGGCTGGAGTCTGGCATGGGCTATGGCGATTTATGCACGCATGGGGCTTGGTGAAAAGGCATACAACATGCTTGATATTTTCCAGCATGATGTGCTGTCCACCAATCTGTTCTTCCTGCAACCCCTCGCAACCGGACATTGCTTCCAGATAGACGGTGTGGAAGCTTTCGGTGCGGCTGTTACAGAAATGCTGATGCAGAGCCATGAAGGCGTAATAGCACTCCTTCCCGCATTACCTGCACGCTGGGATCATGGCAGCTTCCGCGGTTTGCGCGCAAGAGGCAAAATAGAGGCAGACTGTTCGTGGGAAAATCACAGTGTAACCGAATTCACCCTCAAAGGAAACGGAACCGTTGTACTGGAATTTCCCGCAACACAAAAAGACCTTGTATTTATCGACCAAAACGGCAACTGCCTTACCGTACAGAATAACCGTCTTACAATACATCTTGACGGCGAAAGTAATTTTAAAATCAAAAAGTAATAGTTGCATACAAAAATACGTCACATTCCGAACAGAATGTGGCGTATTTTATATTCTTGGGCATGATTAAGAAGAATACGTCGATGTCCTTCTATTGGTTTACAGCAAAATCAAATTATTTTTTTGAATAAATTTTTGCTGTAAAATTATTGATTTTTATGTCGCAATGGTGTATAATAGTCTTGTAATAATTTGGTTAGTACTGTTTACAATTACTTTTTGAGGTGAAACATGAAAGATTATCTTGTATTCGACAAAGTCCCCGCACGCGAATGGGAAGAAAGCGTACCGATAGGCAACGGACGCATGGGTGCCACAATGATGTGCGGAGTAAGCTATGAAAATATTTTTCTCAACGAGGAAACTATCTGGTCCTCCCACAATGTAGGTGAACCCAAACCCGAAATGTATGATATACTGGAGGACCTGCGTAAACTCCTTTTAGAAGATAAAATACTGGAAGCCAATCGTCTTGCCGGCAAAACTGTCCCCAACCTTTTCACACGTATACGCTCCTACGAAAATGCGGGAGAATTGAAAATGAGCCTGCACCGTAATGACTCCTGCGGAAGCTACCGGCACACGCTGGATCTTATCAACGGTATTGCAACCGTGGAATATGACCATGACGGAAGCCACTATACCCGTGAGTATTTTGCTTCCAATCCCGATGACGTTATAGCGGTTCGTGTCACATCTTCAAGGGCAGAGCTTGATGCCTGGCTGTCCTATGACCGCCCTCACTGCATATCCGTAAAAACATGTAACAATGAGCTTACCGCCATTGCAAAAACCACTTTCGGAGAACATCTTTTCTGTGTAAAGGTACGAGTTGTTTCCGACGGCAAGGTCACCGCCGAGGAAGGCTGTCTGCATATAACCGGCGGAAAAACATTCAGTGCATATATTTCCATTGCCACTCAGTTCAGACACGCAGACGACTTCGAAAACTGCATAAAATTTCCCGAGGAAACAGATTTTGACGTACTCAAAGCACGCCACATTGCAGATTTCAGCTCTCTTATGAAGCGTGCGGATATCTCCCTCCCCGCTATTCCGGAAATGAAAGCCACACCCATGAGCGAGCGTTTTCGCATAATGATATTTGACAGAATTCAGGACGATGAACTGACAATGCTCCAGTGGCAGTTCACGCGTTACATGCTAGTTTCCAGCAGCCGTCCCGGTTCTCTGCCTGCCAATCTGCAGGGATTATGGTCAAAAGGACTCAGCCCCGAGTGGTGCAGTGACTATCATTTCAACATAAACATTCAGACAAACTACTGGCCCGCCGAAGCTACAAACCTTTCGGAGTGCCACCTGCCGCTGTTCGATTACATAAACGATTTTCTTATCGAGTCGGGCAAAAAAACCGCCGAAACAGCTTACCGTGCAAGAGGAGCTGTTGTGCACTCCGTCAGCGATATTTACGGCTTTACCACTCCGCAGGGCGGGCCCTGGGGTGTATGGCCTCACGGTCTGAGCTGGATATGCCTGCATCTGTGGGAGCACTATCTGTTCACAAAGGATGAAAAGTTCCTGCGTGACACCGCTTATGAAACAGTACGCCTTTCCGCTCAGTTCTTCCTGGATATAATGTTTAAAGACAAAAACGGACACTTTGTAATCGGACCTGCAATCAGCCCCGAAAACACTTTCCGTATTCCCAACGAGAACGGAGAGCTTGAGTCCTTCTGGATGACACTCAGCACAGCCATGGATACCCAGATAATCGGCTGTATGTTCCGTATTTTTGTCGAAAGCTCAAGGCTTCTCGGAATCGAAAACGAGGATACTGTCAGAGCGGCAGAAGTGCTTGAAAATCTGCCTCCCATGAAAATCGGCAAGCACGGTCAGATCATGGAATGGCGTGAGGATTATGTGGAAAATGAAATACGCCATCATCATTTATCTCCCGGCTTTGCAGTTTATCCCGATTGTGCCATAAACCGCTCCACACCCGAGCTTCTTAAAGCGGTCGAGACTATGGTAGACCGCAGAAGCGGTACCCAAGGCACAGGTGGATTCCGCTCCTGCGGATGGAGTGTGGCATGGGCTATGGCTATTTACGCACGTATGGGACTGGGCGAAAAAGCACACAGCATGCTCGAAATTTTCCAGCGCAACTTGATTTCAACCAATATGTTCTTCCTGCAACCCCACCAATGGGGTCACTGCTTCCAGATAGACGGTGTTCTGGCCTTTGGTGCGGCTGTTACAGAAATGCTGATGCAGAGCCATGAAGGCATAATAGCACTCCTTCCCGCATTGCCTGCACGTTGGGATCACGGCAGCTTCCGCGGTTTGTGCGCAAGAGGCAAGATAGAGGCAGATTGTTCATGGGAAAATCACAGTGTAACCGAATTCACCCTCAGAGGAAACGGAACTGCTGTACTGGAATTCCCCGCAACACAAAAAGACCTTGTATTTATCGACCAAAACGGCAACTGTCATACCGTACAGAATAACCGTCTTACAATGCAACTTGACGGCGAATGTATTTTAAAAGTTAAAAAGTAATTATTCAAATACAAAAACACGTCACATTCCGAACAGAATGTGACGTGTTTTTTTACTTTTCAAATACTATATGAAGAATGTTCAAGTCTTCGTTAATATAGTGCAGATATGAGGAGAGCGGCTTTGTGACCTCAGGGCTTCTCATAATATCGAATACCCCCTGTCCTTTTATGAGTCGGTTACTCATAACCGACAGCACCGCAGGGCTTTGAGCCTTAAGAGCGACTTCCTTTTTACCCGAATTTATTGCAGAAATTATAAGCTTGGATATGCGCGAAGCGTCATATTCCTTGAACACCAATTTATTCCGTACAAAGTAGTTACACTTCGTTGCCGTGCATTGAGGGTAACATTCCGCTTTACGTGTCTTTCTGGAACGTGCCAGCTCTTCTGTTGTAATGCAAAAGTAGTCGTAGGACACATTACCGGAAACATTCTTGCGGATATCGGTATTACTGTGGTCATCGAAGGTAACATCTATATAGTAATACTCGCCCTCCAATTTAACTAAATTCCAGGCATGACCGCCACCTTCATTGCAAGTACCTATAACATAGGCACACTCTATTCCCAATCTGTTAAGCAGATACTGGAATGCTTTGGCATATCCGGCGCAAACCGCCTCACCTTCAACAAACACGCCGTAAATCGTGCGAATGTTGTCGGGCTTTTTGTCAAATTCGGAATCCTTCTCCTGAGCATCAAGCTCCAGCGAATCATAATCTATAAGCTCCACGATATTTTCGTGAGTACGCAACGCAACTTCATAGTCGCTCATAGATGGCTTTATACCCTTAAGGAACGGCTTTATCGCTTTCTCAATCTGCTTTTTGCGTCGTTTTATTTCGGAAGCAGACATAACATAGTTGAACACTACATTTTTACCGTCTCCCGTTACTATACCGGGAGAGTTGGCGCACCAGAAGATGTCGGGATTATCGTCCAGCACCATTTTGACTATGTTACAGCAAGCTTCGCCTCCCACATCAACACTGAACGGTCCTGCCTTTTCAGCACGCTCGGAAAGTGCTTTATACACCTCGTCATAAACGGTTTTTTCATCACCGTTCAGTCGGTTGTACCAGAAACGCGGCAAAGTCTTGGGGTCTCGGTCGGCAATGAAAACAGTGTCCTCTTCCTTATTATCATCGTCACTGTTTTTCTCTTCATCCTTGCCGTCGTTATGCTCGCCTTTCTTATCATCCGTGCTGTCCTTTTTGTCGTCCTTTTTGCCCTCATCGGTACCGCCGTGTTTTTCGTCCTCGTCAGTTTTGTTACCGGTGCCGTCATCTTTACCCGTCACACCCATAAAATACGCAAAGCTATCGGATGTGCCCGCCTCGCTGAGCGCTTTATTCAGCGCGACAAGTCCTTTTTTTCCTTCGTAAAACGCGTAAAGCAGCTCTGATTCATTGCCGAACCGCATAGCGGAAATGGTCTGAAGCTCCACATAATACGGATGTGCAAAGAACTTTTCATCACCATCGGATACCACATTGCGGTCCTGCCACAGCTCGGTTATCATTCTTGCAATCACACCGCATACCGTCGGCTTGGGCAGTCCGTACTCAACGTAAATACAACCTGTAACGTGATTGCAGTATGCCACGGGAAGGTTTTCAGCATCCTCGCCATACCTTCTCCTGAGTTCCCCCGTCGAAACAAAATCAACGCTTATATTTTTGGGGAAAGTATCAGCCACCGAAGTGGAATTTATAATGGTATTCAGCACCTCCGCGAATACGCCCTCCAGCGCTTCAAAGGTATCAACCGAGCTGTCCTTGCATGAGGAGCATATTACACGTCCGTCCTCAAGAGTAAAGCCCTGCTCGGAGTCAAGTGTCTTGTGGCAGAAGAAGCAGGTATTGCCCTCGTGAATTCTTACAAGCTCGGAATGCTCTACTTCATGTCGGAACTGTCTGATTATTTCCTCAAGCTTTTCCAGGTTGAATACCTCGGGACGCTTGTCGTAACCGAAGTTAAGATATTTATAGTCCTTATTGGTCACAGCCCATGCCAGGAAATCAGCGGCAACATGAAGTATATTGGTAACCATTATACCGTTGCCGTCCACCAGTGTTTCAACAACTCCGTTTCCGCCACGTATATCCTCGATAACCGCAAATCTGATGCGTCCGCCCTTTTCATCCGTATCCGCCTTTTCATCCTTTATGTAAGAGGTGAACACAGGATAAAGGTCACGCACAGCGGTATCCTGTTCAAAGAACGTATCCTGTTCACCCTCCTCAAACACGGGGCAAACGGAAATACATCTGTACTGGTCCGGGAAAACAGTCTTCATAAACTCATGCAGTATAACCGCCAGAGAATAGGTGATATCGGAAGTAACAGGCTGTGAAACCTCTAATTCCACTTCAAGCATCCTGGTGTTAATATCGCGTGTGAGAATCGGTGCAAGACCGTGAGATTCTCCAAGATTTACGTACTTTGCAAAATTCGGTTTTACAAGGTCTACATTCTGAACAGCCTTTTCGATAGAATAGTAACCTACAGTTTCAACTGAAATATCTGCATCATAAACAGTGAAGCCAACATGTGAAACAATACTGTTTTTGGCTCTGTAATCATGTCCGAAGCCGGAAACAACGTCGGCTTTGGAGACACGATAGCGTCTGGTCTGGATATAATCCATCGGGATATTTACACTTGCACCGGTATCATCCAGTACAAGAGTTCCCTCGTTTACATCAACACTCTTTATGGTATAGGCATGGTTATTGCGTACCAATATCTGTCCGGGGATAAAATGCTGAACGATTTCGTCCTTGAACACCGGCAGATATTCAACGCTCTGGGTATTGACATATTCGAGCTTGACGGTGCGTGTTTTTTCAAGCAGCTTTTCAAAAATTCTGCCCGAGTTTCTGATATACACAAAATTCTTGGTTTCAAGCTCGGAATTCTGCTTCTTTCTCAGGCTGTATCTGGGTTCGTCATAGCCCTCGCCGAATGCAACCTTATAGCACAGTTCAACACATTTATCAAGCGAAGGCTTTTTGCCGTCGCAGGTATCCTCGGCATCAAGCATATCTCCCAACAACTCAACTGCCCTGTCAACAAAGGCTGTCTGTTCAATGCCGTTTACGGCATCGCACAGAAGAATGATAATATTTGCCTTTTTTGCCGCGGCATGCTCGCACATAGTCTTACCGATAAGCTCAAAACGGGAAACATAGTCCTCGGCACGGGCTGTAAAGTAGTCTCTCAAAAGATAAGGCTTGCTGACAACGTGTAAAACCGAAGCCTTACGTCCGGCAAAGCGGGAATAGCTGTATATGGCATTGGGAAGATTAAAGCAGTCGTCCGCTACAATAACGTAACCGACGGGATTATCCGAAAGGTCACAGTGATTGAGTGTAAGACCGTTTATCTCATTAAGCTGACTGCTGTAAACGGTGGTATCGGAAATAAGGTTTATATTCTTTATGCCAAGATTGCAGGCATCCTTTGCAATTTGTACCTCAAGTGCCACCTGGTTGGCGCCGTTATCCACATAAAGTGTTGAGCTTACTCCGGTATGCCAGATATAAACCTCGTTTTTTGATGCCAGGCCGAAAGAATGAAATGCCTCCAGCGGAGCATTTTCAAGATTAAAGAACTGGCGTATGCTGTTACCCAGTGCCTGGATATATCCATTGGAGAAAAAGCTGTATCTTATACGCTTTTCTGTCGAAACGGCGAGCTGTGAATCTGCCTGGCCTGCGGAAATCACCGTTGTTGCCTTTTCAAGCCTTTTCGCCATTATGAGGCAGTAGTAGTTATTTGCGGTGAGTATCTTATCCGCATCCAGCACAAAAACATCCTCAAGCTCTTCAAAGAAGCTTCTGCCGTCCACATAAAGACTGCGTTCAAGAAACTCCTCCGGGGTGAGAAGCAAAATATCCGGGCGTTCACCCTCGTGAAGCTTTTCGAATGTACTTATGCGCCACAGTATTTGTGATGTTCCCGTCAAACGTCGGAAGCTGTCGCGCAAATAGGAAACAGCGTTTTCTATTTCTTTTTTATCCTTGCAGATAAACAGCACACGTGTTCCGAAAGACAGCTTTACAAACAGATAGTGAATGATATATTCGCCAAGTGCCGAGTACAGGGACGAATCAAAAAGTACATGCTTTCCTTCGAACATATATTCAATACTCTGCATGTAATCGCCGTTGACCGTGCCTTTATTCATACGTATGGCTTTCGCCATATTCTGAATTGCCTGCTTTTTTTCACCGATATTGTAAGTGCTCTTTCCCGCAGTGGCATCGGTATCGAAATTCTTGATGGCGTAGCTTCCGGAGTATTTATCAAGAAGAGCATTTCTGACCTTGACAAGGTCGGTCTTTTTCTCTTCACGCACGCCGTCCGCATAGCTTACAAAAGGCGCTTCCGCCTCTTCCGGCTTTTTATGCTCACCGTCAATGAACCACAAAAGCTCGAACAAAAACACAAGCGAGAGCATGGGGTACATATATGTATTGCTTACCAGCCACGAAGCGACGCTGTAAAAGCCGGGAAATTTCGCAAAAGAAAAATACACCGGAAGAAGTATTACAACACATACCGCAAGATAAACTGCGCACACAAGAGCAATGAATATTTTAAGCTCCTTCGCCCAGCGATAGGTACCTGTCTTTACATAGCGGTATTCCTCTTTCGCATCATAGAAAATGCCCAGAAACTTAAACCACATTTTAATCGCAAGCTCTTTGAGGCTGAGTGTCTCATTCTCATCCTTTGCGATTTGTTCCTCGTGCTCAAATTCCTCATCCTTGTCGGTGAATTTATAATCCTCCACCTTTCTGCTGAGGCTCTTTTTGCTCTTGGTTATTCTTGAAAATACCAGTATGGATTCGCGTCTGAGAAGCTTAAGACGTTTTTCGGAGCGATCCTTTGAATCGGAGCCTGCGGTGTTTTTCTTTTTGTCCTTCTTTTTGTTGTCCGCACCCGACGAAGAGTTTTTGAAAACCTTTTCGTCAAGGATTTTCCGGCTGAATTTTTTTGCCAGAATAAACAGCACACATACCGCGATATTGGTAATAAGAAGCACAAAAACGTCCACCGCATAAACAAGCCTGTCGGGGAAAAGATTAACCAGCCACTTCATAAAGCCAAGCCCGAAGAACCAGTCAAAAACATTTTTCAGGAGAGGTGCGACACACAGTAAAACACAGCTTACAACAAGTGTTTCCAACACAAAAATGACATTTCTGTATCGGTCTTTTTTATCGTAGCCGCATGATGCAAGCGAGAATCTGAACTTTGCCGGAAAAAACGGCAAGCACAAAACCGCCAGTGTTATCGCTATGATAATAATTTTGAGTATCATCATTGCTCTTCTCCTTTCTCGTCCGAATTATCCGTATTTACGGGCAACACGCTGTACACTTTATAATTAGGGTTACTGTAAAACGATTCGCCGGCATTGAGCGATAAGCCGTCAGCTTCGTACCGTTTTCTGTCGTCACCGGTTACATAATACTCCTCATCGTCCACACTTATCTTAAGCATGGTCATGAAGCGTTCAACTGCACCTGCAAGCTTTTCAAGGCGTTTCTTATGATTGTTGCGTTTTATGCATTTACGGGAATTCTCCTTCTGGCGTCTGGAAATCTCACGCCACAAAAGACAGTGGTTTTCCGTTTCCACCACGGTACGGCTGTAAAATGTATAAAGCGCGGCTATACTGCTGCGTCGTTCCTCTTCACTCTTTTTCTTAAGCTCTTCAAGAGAATCCTTAAGAACACGCTTTTCTTTATTTATTTTTCCGATGTATATACCTGATGCCGTGCCGTAAAGCACTGCGAAGCCCGCAGTGAACAGTATATATAAAATACGATGTACAAAATTTTCGTTGATTGAATGTGCCTGAACATAAATATACGGGAGTGCCGCGGCACACACGGCAACAACCGCACCGACAGTGCAGATAAGATAATTTCTGCCTTTTCTCATAAGGTCGGAATATTTTATGATAAGATCCTTGGTTTCCAACAAAATATTGCGGTTTGCCGCCAGCTTATGCTCTGTTTCGGTAACACTGTTTATAAGATTTGTATATTCGCGCTCGTACTGCTCCTCCATGAGAGCAATGTCGGCGCTTGCACTGCCGTCCTCGTCATGAGAATTCCGAGGCACAACCGCGTCTACAACGCGCTTGAAATCCTCGCCGGTCTGCTTGTCGCGCCAGCTCCAAAGGCCCTTAAGGCAGGTTTTTACTATCCTGTTATTCTGTTCGTTTATTATTTCAGTGTCGTAATTGTCAAAAATATCGGCAACAAGGGTATAAAACTCCTTGTCGATACCACGCATTTTGTAAGTGGGAAAATCCTCCGCATGCTCAGAAGAGCCATGCTTTTCCGACATTATTATGTCAGCCACTTCCTCGGGAGTTTTGTTTCTGAACTCGCTGTCGTACTCCTTAGCGGTTTCCCTGCGTTTTTTGTAGATTTCTTCTCGCTTTTCAAACACCTTGCTTACAGGCTCAAAATCCACTTCGATGTTTCTTTCATCAGAAAAATGACGGTACTTTTTGAGTGCATCCGTGAGAATAGCCCTTATCTGCTTGCTGTTATATTTTTTCACGGAAGAATTAAGCTTCTGGTTCTGAACGCATGAGAATATATTGGCAAATATGTTAAAGTAACTTTCGATAAGGCTTTGCTCGTTATCTCTCTCAAAACGACAAGTCAAAGCATAAATAACGTAACCCCTGCCCGAAAACTCGGGAAGCTTGGCCGACACGGCGGGGGTATTCCATTCACCGTTGACTCTGTCACTCAATATACCTGTAACACTTTCAAGAGCTATATCAAGCACCTTGGCGCTTTTATCGGATTTGGAAATTGAGTCCGCGGTAACCTTAAAGGTATCGGTCAGATCAAGATACTGCTCCTCGGTTATAGAGGTATTCAATTGCCATTTAAAATCCTGTGCCGATATGTCTTCTGTCCAACCGAAAAGCTTCATTATCAGCTTTTGTGTATTATCTCTTCCGGTTTTATCAACGGTTACGGAAAAATCATCATCCTCAAGGTCATCGGTGCTTCTTTTAAGAGTCTTTTCCTGTACCCGTGAAGTCTCTGCGGCTTCAATACGCTTTTGCTCGACCGGGTTAGCCGCCAGCTTTTCGGCAGACCAATCGTTTTCCAATTCAGCCGAATCTGCAAAATACACCGAAGTACCTGAGGGTATAAGGTCAAATTCGCCGTAAAGCCTGTTTACCAGCGTAATTCCCACATATCTTGTTATAAGCGCCTTATAGATACTTACGGCATCCTTTTCGTTGCCGTGTGGAAAATTATACAAATCGACAAGGACTATAAGATTATAGTCCCTGTCGACAGTATCGGTATCGGTTATAAGAGCTTGCTTTATTTCACATGCGGCATTCTGAAGTTCACTCAGACCGATGTTATACCAAAGCAAACTATTTTGGTCAAATGGGGCTTTGAACAAAATATCCAGCCTTGTATTCATTGCTTCACGCGAAGTATTTATTACTATTGTCCTCATTCTGTTAAAACCCCTTTGAAAGTAGTTCTGTTTAATCAGTATTCGAGATAGGTGTTCATAAGGGAGCCTGCCCACTGAATACGTTTGTCATTCGCAACCGCCGCGCCCTCTATAAACTCTGCACGCTTTGCGGTAACCTCTCCCGTATCAACAAGATCGGAGTCATCTCTTCCGAAGCTGTTCTTGGATTCGGTCTCTTCCTCGATATCGTAGTCATCTTCCTCGGCAATAACCACATTTTCCTTAAGCTTTTTGCCCAAAGACTTGGCATACTCGTTCATGAATGCCTGAGAAACATGCTTAAGCACATCGATATAGTTGATGTACGCCGCACTGCCCTTGACCTTACCTGCAATATCATCTGCATTGAAGGGTGCCTTGCAATACTTACGGATAATACCGCACAAGGTCTCAATGAGAAGCTCGGCATAGTCCTTATCCATCTCGTTTTCTTCGCTTATGTGGAGATCCCACGCAAGATCAAGAATACTGATGGGAGCGAGCTCCTTAACCTTTCTCATCTTGCCGTTTCCGGAGGAAGTAACCTCGATGGGTCTTATTATCTTTCTCTTGAACTGGTTGAGTATTCTTGCGTAATTAGTTATTCCACGCTTGTACTCACCGATGTTTTCACTGTACTTGGAAAGGTTTTCGATTTCCTGCTCAATAAGCTTATCGAACTGAGCGGAGTATCTTTCGATAAGACTTTCCTGGTCGGCAAACCAGCACATAGCCCTATTTATCTTGTTATAAGGAATGGTTTTGCCCTTGTAGAATATTACCTCTGCAGGACGGTCAAGCTTAAGATCACAATAAACAAGCTTGGTATTGCTTCCATCGATAAAGTATCCTATCTTGCCATAGCAAAGCGCATACAGGAAAGCTTTTGCAAGGTCAAGACGGCGTTCGATTTCCTTGCCCACATTGATGTACGGCATAACACCGTGCTTATGCCAACGCTTATCAAGGTGAGGTGTCATGGAATAACGCTGAACGCTTTCCATATCGGAAATTCTCTTAGAGTAGTTTTCGTAGTAGAGACCGCCGTGGATTTCATCAAATGCGCCTATCTGATAGGGCTGCAGACAATGAACGGTAGAGTAGAACAGCAGGCTGTAAGGATCAACGCTGTCGCTGTTTACGTATGTAAGAGTGATAGACTGATTTTCGGTATCCTTCGGGAGCTTGGGAGTAAACGCACTGTAAAATCCGCCAACTGCACCGTCGCTGTGTACAGCCGTACCGATAAGACCGGTAATACTGCGGGCAACATCATCGTTGTGTGAGATGTATCTGTAGGAATTGGTTACTCTGGGCTTTTCAACGGTGTTTCCGTCTTCATCCTTGGAGGTAAACATACCGCTGTAAGTATCCTGCGCATCATACACCAGAAGAGGTGCGGCAAGTCTGGAAACACCTGCAAGCTTAGTAGCCACAAACATATCGATTCTGTTCTTAGCCGCTGTGTCACTGCTGTAATTTTCTTCGTCCGATGCATTTTCAGGGTTTACAATGGAGTATTCGTAAAGCATAGCCTGGAATACATTCTTATCAAGACTTCCCTGAACATCGGTGTTTGTCTTGGTAGACTCGGTAACTATATCAGAAACGTTGTTGAAGAAGCTTTCAATGCCTGCTATCTTATCCTTGGTGCTGAGCGCCTTCTTATCGGCAACAGCAGCCTTGGCGCGCAGAGAATCAAACAGTCCGCGGCTTATGAGACTTGCGGTCTCACCGGTTCTGAGATTGATATGCTTGCCTGTCTTTTCATACATACCCCTCTTGACATCTGCGCTTGAGCATATATAAAGAGTGCCCCTGCTGTTGTCGTGCATGTTTTCACATGCGGTAACGGCACCGTTAGCTTTCTTGATAAACTCGTTTATGTTATCAAAGAACAGCTGGTACTCACCTATAAGGCTTACAATTCTCTCATATACCTGAGTGTAGGAGAAATAAAGAAGTGCATCTGCCATCACACGGTCTGCCTTGGTAAGCTCCATGTTAAGCTTTCTGAAATAGTTGGCAACACCTGTCTTGGCGGCTTTCTTGCTTCCCCAGGTCTTTTCAAGCTTCTTCTGAAGAATCTTGGCATTGGGAAGGCTGTTGTCTTCATTGGTGGAAAGTGCAGTCTTGTGTGGCTTGACAATCTGCTTCATGAGGTAGTTGAAATAATCGTCAAGGTCATCTGCAGGGGTATCAACCGTGTTCTTGAGTGCTTCTATCTTATTCTGAAGCTTCTGAGCAAATGAATACAGCAGATATCTGCCCGCAACGGGATGTATCCATTCAACACTGCCGTCACCGTTGTCACGGCACAAAAGGTTCTTTATTATGCCATAATCGCTTGCATCATAGGTATCCCACAGTTGCTTATCGTCGCAAAGAATGTTGTTTGCAAAGGTGATGGACATATCCGCAACGTAAGTAACACACTTCTTGCAGTATGCCTCCAGATTGTCATCAATATCCTTTATCTGCTTGAACACACCACCGTCGCTCTTGTCATCGCTCTTGGCATTCTCTATCTTGGAGATAATAGACGCCTTGGTTCTTTCAAGATCACCTATACGGTGAAGGGTCTTTGCCTGAGTAATTCTGTTATCCTTCTTAACCTCTGCAAGTGCAGTTTCGTCAATAAGGGTAAACAGCTTTTCAACGGCAGAAACACCGTCGCGCTCCACCATCGGAGCAAGGAAGGAAAACTCGCCCTTGGAAATTGCGGCAGGCTTTACAAGCTTGTCGAAGGAGTTGATATAATGCTGTTCTCTTTCTCCGTCCTCAGGAACATACTTGGACATACCCTTAGCGCGTGCACCGGCTTCCTTAGCTTTACAGTAGTTAGCCCATTCTCTGTCAAACGCGGTCCATACGGAATCAAAGCTTTCGGCAATGGAGCGGTTTGCAAAATATCTGACAATGTCTTCGTAGGGATAAACGATTGAGGAAGCACCCGCACTGGCGTATACCGCTCCGGGAGCGATATTATGTGCATTCATTTCGTTGCTTTCATTGGAGGATACTTCACCCGAAATATCAGTGTAAAGGTGGGAATAAGCAATATCCGCCATAGCCTTGTAGTACTCGGGGAGACCGCCCAGCACTCTGGAAAGATAGTTTACTCTGTCGATAAAGTACATGATGTCATAGGGCTTGTCTCCGTATCTGCCTTCTGCATCCTTTTCAAACAGCTTACCTTCGCAGGAGGTACTGATTTCAATGTCAATATCCAGCTTGCCGCCGTAAGCCGCAGTAGTTTCGGAGCCGCAGATAAGGTTGAAGGCGTTAAGCTCTCTTACAACAGCATATGCGTTGGCATAAAGGCTGGGAAGCTGCTGAGGAGTAACATCCCTTTTGAAAATATCGGGGCAGGCAAACAGACCGTGAATGATTACGTTCTGGATGTGATGCTCTCTGAAGAACTTCTTGATATAAAGCGCGGTCTGGATAAATATACCCGAACCGGTACCGCCCGCAATGGACGAAGCAATAAGAACAGTGGGAGGAGCACTTGCCAGCCCGTCATCCGCACCGGGAATAAGAGATTCCTCAAGAATATTTGCAAGCTCGTTATTGCGGTCCTTAAGGAAGTTAGCAAGGCAAAGTCTTGACTTCAAACGGCACTGTGAAGCACCGTTGAACAGCTGGCTGCTGAAAAAGTTACCCTCGTTTGCAGTGTTGGGGCACCATTCGGAAACATCATCGTCCAGATTGTTGAAAAACTGACCTACATTTCCGCTTCCGCTGATGCAAACCTGCTTTACACCCAACATTGAAAGCTCGTCCAGCTCCTTCTGGTCGGTATCGATGGCAATACAGGTTACATCCTTATCAAAGTCTGCACCGCGTTCTTTTATCAGTCTTGCATACAGATCGGAAATTATCTTTCCTCCGCTTCCTCCAAGACCGATAAGATAGTTGTTACTCATAATCGTTCTCCTTAGTATGTATTTCGTTTTTTATTATTTAATTTCCTCTTAATTCTCTTTCCATTCGGTTGGAAAGGAAGAAAATAATTGTCTTTTGCTGGGGTGAATCACTGCTTTCGCACAGGAATGTACCGAAATCCATTTTGAAAATAATTTCAAAATCGTCCTGCTTTATCATGGGTGTTCCGTGAATTTCGGAGTTCGTAAAAAATACCTCCGGATCCTCATCAAGTATTCCGAGTATTTTTCCGCCATCCAGGATTCCCGTGTTATACATAAATCCGCCCTTGGTCTTCCAGTGAGGCAAGGACACAAATTCAAACATGCTGTCCCCTCTCTGGGTCTCAAAAGAAGCTTTATTGGTGCTGTCCAAAAGCGAAAGCGTCTTTTTCTGATGTGCAAAGGGCAAAAGGAATTTACTTCTGAAAAACATTCCAAAGCGTCCCTTATTTGCCTTTTTGCGTTCAACCGTGCTGACACACCAGCCTCGTCCCATGGGGTCAGGGTCAAAGGTTACACGGTAAAAAGTTCCGGAGGGGAACCTCATACGTGTCATAAAGCAGAAAATCACCCAGGCTATAAACGCGATTACCGCAAGCACAATAAGGAATACCGTGAAATAAAACGGGTCTGTATCTATATGAAAGTCCGCGGTCGCGCTTGCATTAGCCACCGTGAGAGTAAGCTGAACATCGCCGTCTGTCACCTTATAAAGACTTCGCCAATTCCACAAAACGGGAGATATTAATTTCCAGCCGTTATATGTGGGTTGGCAGGAAAGATACGCCGTTCCGTCATCTTTCGGTACGGCTACGGCATTTATGCTTACACTGTCCGAGTTGCTGCTGAGCACAATATCATACGGCTTAAGACCCTCCAGCTCCGGAGCGTTCAACACACGGTCATTTCGGGAAATTTCAAATTCAATACCCTCTTTGTTTTTAAGAAGCTTTACATCAATAAAAGTTATGCCGTCCTTAAGCACCTTTATGTCGTATACAGGTGCAAGCACCTCTACCGACGCGGATGCCGAAATGTCCGTTCCGTCAATATACCCCTTAACGGTATGTTTCTTTCCCGCAACCTCGGTAAATGCCAGACCATTATTGTTGTTTTCGTCGTATACAGGAATAAAGGATTTACCCACCGGGGTCTTATCCGAGCCGTACTCTGTTATAAATTCACCGGGAAGCTTACCTGTATCACACATCAGCCTGTCATATACGGCGCTGTCCCATTTTGCAAGAGAAGTAAATTTTCCGTCTCCCTCATAGTCCGCAAGAATTGTGAAAGCAATCTTTTTGGTATTACTCTTTACGGTGTCAAGAGTAAAGGGGGCGTCAATTTCATTAACTACACTTATTTTATAGGTAATATTTCCCACTGTAACCGATGCTGAATTGCTGATACCCTGCTTATCTGCACTCGCCTTTACGGTATAGGTTCTGCCCACAAGATCGCCCAGCGGGATTTTATCGTTCTTTTCATCATAGAACGGTGTGAATGATATACCGACCGCTTTGCCGTCGGCATCATATTCTGTTTGTGTTTTTCCGCAAAGCCCGTCGGAATTTATCTTAATTCCGTCGTATATTGCACTGTCCCAATCGGCAAGCGGCTTGAATTCTCCCCCGCCCTCATAGTCGGCAAGCACGGTAAAAACTATTCTTTGGGTATTTGCCTTCAGAGCCTCCGGCGAAAGCGACTCTGTTATTTCATTTTTCACATCAAGTCGGTACGCCACACTGCTGACCGAAAGCTCAATTTCAGCCGAAAGACCGAATTTTTCCGATTTGGCAGTTATCTTATGCTGTGTATCGGCAAGAGAAATCAGCTGTATTTTTTTATCCTTTTGGTCATCGTAAAAGGGTGTAAAGGAAACGCCGGACGGCTCACCGTCGTCGTATTCCGTTTGGATTTTACCGGGCAGCTTGCCGGTATACACCTCAAGCTCCTTATATGCATCACGGTCTTTTTCCGAAAGCTTTTCAAACTTTCCGTCACCGTCATAATCCGCAGTCATCACAAAGGTAATCTTTTCGGTATTGGTCTTAAGAGTGTTGAGCGTAAGAGAGGAAGCAATTCCGTTTTGCACTTCCAGCTTATACTCAGGCTTATTGACGGTAAATTCCAGTTTTTCGGATGTCACCGTATTGCCGTCTATTTTGGCGTGGGCATAAACCTTATGCCCGGTTGAGAAAAACTCGTCCTTTTCTCCACCCTTGTACACGGGAACAAAGCTTATTTCTGCTCCGTCTTTTTTGTCATCTCCCGAAAAACCGCCCTTTTCAAGCTTGAAGTCTGTAACAGAGTTTTTCAGGTCATATTCGTCAAGTGCGGTATATTTTCCGTCACCGTCATAATCGGCAACAAGAGTAAATGTGATTTTTGATGTATTGTTTTCCAGAAGTTCGGTGCTGAGCTTTTTGCCGTCCAATCCGTTTTGCGTATTGAATTTGTACTCGGGCTGTATTATCTTTACCTTTACCTGCATCAAAGTTGTATCAGCAAAGCTGTCGTGCAACGATACGGTAAAATTCGTCGGAAGGGATGAAAACTTAATTTTTTTGTCCCTTGGCAAAAGGGTGTACACAATACTGTTTCCCTTGACCGATGCACAATCGGAGCACTTACCCGACTTCAAGCCGTCATAACCCGCAACTCGTATCTCTGTGTCCTTCATTATTCCGCCGTCAACCGACATAAGCGGAAATTCAACGGATATTTTGCCCGACATGAGCTTTTGGAAATCAGGCTTTGTAATTGTGATTTCTGATTTGAAATTCTTCGAGGTATCAACAATCGGCTTTACGGAAAGCTTGCCGAATTCTTCTTTCAGAACAAACGGCTGATAATTTTTCAGAACCGCTTTTATTCTGAGTTCTTTTTCCGCATACTCCTCCGACATGGTAATACGGTATGCGTTCTTTTTACCCTGAATTTTTTTGGTGACCTCGGCATCGTTTATATAAAGCTGATAATCGGGAGAAAGTACATCTGAGGGAACCTCATCCCCCAGCGTTCCGTCCGGATTAAGCTCATAAAGTCCGCATTTTACGGTTACCGACTCGCCTATGCGCAAAAGGTCCTTGATTTCGGAAAAATCTCTGGGCTCTTCACTGTCGCCGGGGTAATATTTACAGCCTACCCGTACAGCCGGCTCCGCAAGTACAACAATATCGTTTTTGCTCAGATTGTACTGTGAAATATCAATCTCGTATTTTCCCTTGGCAACAAAAGAGCTTTGGTCTGTTATGAGAGTTACAAAGCCATGTGGCAGAGTTTTCGGAATCTTTTCATTATACTGTGTTTTATTGGGATTTTTTACTATTTTTCCGGGGCAGTTGACGTAGTAAGTATCCGCCTCATAAAAAGCATCCTTGCCGTCTTTCTGTATCGGGATGGTAACATTTTCAAAAACAGTGTCGTTTTTCTGTATAAACAAAGTAACGCTGAGTGCAGGATACTTAAGTTCAAACGAAAGCTTACCGCCCGACACCGTGCAGGAATCGGTTATATCGGTACGTCCCATTATATCGGCGGAAACTTCTTTGAGACGGCTGACAATTTCTTCGCCCGTTGTCGCATAATAGCATTCAACACCGGATATCGTCTGCTTGGATGCCATGGAAAAGTAAATAGCTTCAAAATCCGCATTGCCAAGCTTCATTTTCACATCGGAAGCTGCCTGCGGAAGTGAGCTTGAGAACTCTCCGCGATCCAGCTCGCCGTCCGCCATTGCGACCAGGTAATACTTGGCACCGTCGCCGCATCTTTCGTATTCTTTTTCCAGCTGTGCCGCTCCCACTGCCAGTTTATCGGGAGTAGAGCCGCCAAACATGGTATTGGAAAAATCATTTATAATTTTTTGTTTGTCCGTCTTTCCTAATTTTGCAAATTCCATTCTGACAGTTTCGCGAGGATCATTGAGATACGTGATATATAAAACATCGCCGTCGCCCATCATTGCAGTAAATGCCTGCATTGCATAGCTGGTATATGCCCATCTGTCGGTTTCCTCGTACATACTTCCCGAATCGTCAAAAACAATGGAAACCACTCGCGGTATATGTCTGGGGCTTGCGGATTCTTCCGCAGCCGAAACAGCCGTATACAGCAATAAAGCAAAAAGCAGTACCGTAAAAAGCGTACATATTTTTTTCATCAAGTAATCCTGCCTTAAATAACAAAAAATTTATATTTATGTATACCTATCCATTAAACAACATAATAATACAATTATATTGTAGCATTTTTATCGAATTTTGTCAATAGTATATTGTAAAAACAAACAACCGTTAAATTCACGGCAATATTTTTGCGCGTCATCTTTACTTTTTAAGCATATTATGATATAATGATAAATACAATCACAATGTATTCAGTCTTAACGGAGAGATTATAATGAGATACGGTGTATTCGACAGCGGTCTTGGCGGTATGACGGTGCTCACGAAGCTCATGGAAATAATGCCGCACAACGACTACATATACTTCGGTGACGTGGCGCGCGTGCCATATGGCACCCGTTCCAACGACACGATAATAAAATATGCAAAGGAAGACGCAGCTTTTCTTATAAAAAACAGAATTGATGCTATTATCATAGCCTGCGGTACCGTAAGTGCCGTAGCTCATGACACATTGCGTAATTGCTGCAATGTGCCTGTGTACAGCGTTATTGATTTTGCGGTCAAAGCTGCTGCCAAAAAAACAAAAAACAAAAAAATCGGTGTTATCGGAACTCAGGCAACCGTAAACAGCGGAGTTTTCACCCGCAAGCTTTATGAAGCGGACGGCTCTCTTTTGGTCGACAGCGTCGCTTGCCCTCTGCTTGTTCCGCTGATTGAAAACGGAATACAGTATGACGACAGCATTGCAGAAATGGTGGCGGCAAGATATCTGGACCCCCTCATGAAGCAAGGCGTGGATACAATTATAATGGGCTGTACGCACTACCCCATTTATACCGAAACCTTCAAAAAGATTTACCCCGATGCCCTGTACATAAACCCCGGGCTTGAAACTGCTGTTCAGCTTTCACAAAAAAGCCCGCGCACCGATACAAATGGCAAAACCGACATTTACGTAAGCGAAATAAGCCAGGCGTTCTACGAAACAGCAGATATTATGGGATTCAGGGTTTCAAAGGACGAAATAAAAATCGTGGATGTAAGCGGATATGCACTATAATTTTTGCTGGCACGGAAAATCCGTGCCAGCCTTTGCGTTTAATATAAAAAACATTGCAAAAACTCAACCCTCTCTTGACAACCGAATGCAATGGGTTTATAATTGACTGGAATAAATCACAAGAAAGGTTTTTTTCTTATGAATCCCACAAAAATTATAGGAAATATTGTCACTCCCCTACGTGTCATACACGAGGGTGAGGTAAGCTTTGAAAACGGAATAATAACCTATGTAGGTAAGGCAAGAACAGACAACGCCTCGTATAATATCATCGACTGCCGCGGACTTTATGTAACTCCCGGTTTTGTAGACGTACACCTGCACGGCGGCGGGGGTGCGGATTTTCTGGACGGCGACACCGACGCATTCCTGATTCCCGCAAAAGCCCACGCCCGGCACGGAACCACCACTCTTCTCCCCACAACCTCTGCGGGAACGGATGATGACCTGTTCCTCTTTTTTGACAACTACAAAAAATGTCTTCCTCTGAACAGCGAGGGGGCATGTATGCCGGGGGTTCATCTGGAAGGGCCGTACTTCTCGGTAGAGCAGCGCGGGGCACAGCCATTACAGTTTCTCAAGAACCCAACTCCCGAGCACTACATAAAAATCCTGGACTACTGCGATAAAATAATCCGAGTTGACTGTGCCTGTGAGCTTGAGGGTGCTATGGAGCTGGGCGATGAGCTGTACAAGCGCGGTATTGTAGCTTCCATCGCACACACCGACGCGATTTATGAACAGACTCTTGAGGCTTTCGAGCACGGCTACACACATCTTACACATTTTTACAGCGGTATGTCTCAGTTGGTACGCAAAAATTCCTATCGCTTCCCCGGTGTTATCGAGGCAGGATATATACTGGATGACTTTACTGTTGAAATAATTGCCGACGGATGCCACCTTCCGCCGTCGCTTCTGCGCTACATTTACAAAGCAAAGGGTGCGGACAAGGTATGTCTTACAACCGACTCCTCCAGAGGCGAAATGCCCGGCAAGGGAAATCTCACAATACTGGGAAGTCTTAAAAACGGAAGCGAATGTATTATCGAGGACGGTGTTGCCAAGGTGCCCGACCGTTCCTGTTTTGCAGGCAGTATCGCCACCACCGACAGGCTGGTACGCAACATGCTTCAGCACGCCGACTGCGGAATTTGCGATGCAGTAAAAATGATGACCCGCACCCCTGCCGTCACCCACAACCTCAAGGGCAAGGGTATACTGGTTACCGGCTTTGATGCAGACATAACAGTCTTTGACGAAAATGTTGATATTAAATACACCATAGTAGGCGGAAACACCGTTTACAGAAAGTAAACTCGAAAGGATAACACCATGCTTAAAGAATTTTTCAAGGACAATCTCAAAGTAAAGATTTTTGCAACCCGCGCCGAGATGGGCGCAGATGCCGCGACCGATGCAAAATCGGCTATAAAAAAGCTTCTTTCCGAAAAGGATGAAATACGCATGATTTTCGCTGCCGCTCCCAGTCAGAACGATTTTCTCGCTTCTTTGGTGAACGACAAGAGCATTGATTTTACAAGAATCAACGCATTCCACATGGATGAATACATCGGTCTTGACAAGGATGCGCCCCAGGGTTTCGGCAATTTTCTGCGCGACAGACTTTTCTCCCTCGCCCCTTTCAAGTCCGTAACCTACCTCAACGGTCAGTGTGATGACCCCGAGGCAGAATGCAAGCGCTACTCCGAGCTTCTCAACGCCGCTCCTATTGACATCGTGTGCATGGGTATAGGTGAAAACGGTCACATTGCATTTAACGACCCTCCTGTTGCCGATTTCAACGACCCATTCTCTGTAAAGGTTGTTGAACTGGATCAGGTGTGCCGCAATCAGCAGGTAAACGACGGATGCTTCGCTTCCATCGACCTTGTTCCCACGCATGCACTCAGTCTTACCATCCCCCGTCTTATCAACACGGACAACATTTTCTGCATCGTTCCCGCACCTACCAAGGCAAACGCGGTAAAATCAACTCTCACCGGAGAAATCGTCACCGCCTGCCCCGCATCAATCCTGCGCACCCACAAAAACGCAACACTCTATCTCGATGCAGACAGCGCAAGATACGTGCTTTGACCTTATTATATCAACATAAAAAACCACTTGACAGAGGTCAAGTGGTTTTTTTATATTTTTTGCTTTACTGCGGATATTCCCTGTTCAATATTTCCGCAAGCTTATCAAGGAAAGCTTCTTCGCCTATGGTGTTGATTTTGAAAAACACTGCCTGACTTCCGCCCGAGGTCACGGCGCACAGATTAACAGGACCGTTTCCGCTTTGGAACAGCGTAATACTCATGCTCACCCGATTGCCGCCCATATAGCTGTAACGCTCAAAAACTCTCACACTGCATTTTGCGCCGTTTTCGCTGAAATCGCTCATCTCCTCCAGCGTTACGGACATACTGCTTTCTTGTATCCCTTGTACCACAGTGTTGAGAATACTGTAAAAATCCCCGTTTATCTTTCTGACAATTTTCGCCATATTAATCCCCTTTGTGTCATTTTCATTCTTTGCTACATAGACTATATCAGGAACTAAAAAGTTCCAATAATGAAAGGGGTTTTATTTTTGGATAACACCAGAATGCTTCAAAGAAACGGACGTCTGACAAATTTATCCGCTTACAGCACTCTGCCTCACTTCAATCGTTCTGAACGCTCCGGCGGTTGCGGATGCGATGGCGATATGCAGCATCACACCCATCATCATGCGCACGGCACAACCTGCGAATGTAACCGCAAGGATAATTGCAACGAATGCGGCTACACCCCCGCACAGTCATGCGGATGCACAAGAGAAGTACCTCTCGCCATTTCCTCTATCGGCATACAGAAATGGTGTGACATATACGATTTCGAGCAGGGATTCAGATCCGGCACCATCTTCAAACAACTGGATCTCCCCTTCTGCGGATGCAAAGGAGGACATTTATAATGTGCGAACGCGATATTTTACAGCGAAAAATTGACATAATCAGCTTTTGCATGGATGATACCCGCTTATTTCTCGACACTCATCCCTGTGACCGCGAAGCAATGTGCCACTACGAAAAGCTGCACAAAATGCGCTGCGAGCTGATGAATGAGTATGTAGCAAAATTCGGTCCCTTATGCGCATATCAGTATGTCCCTGCCGAAAGCTGGGCATGGACAAATGGTCCTCAGCCCTGGGAAAAAGGAGGTAACAACTAATGTGGACATATGAAAAACGACTCCAATATCCCGTAAAAATTGCCCGTCCCAACCCCAACTTGGCAAACATGATAATCAGCCAGTTAGGTGGAGCGTACTGCAAATGTTTGAGTAGCCTAGCTAATGCCGCCAAAACACGCATTTAAGCCGTTTCACGTCATCTCCGCCTTTTATAATTTCTTTGAAAATTGTCCTTGCCATGTTGTTCTTTTCCATATTACTTACATCAGCATCTTTCAAAACCTCGGTCAATCTGCGAAGCTCTTTTTTGTTTAGCTTGACTTCTTCTTTTGGTTCTTCCTCCTGAGCTTGCTCAAGCATTTCATTCAGCTTATCAATTTCATCTGTAATAGCTTTTTTCTTTGCTTTGTACTCTTCAAGAGTATCTACACCATCTTCATAAGCAAGCTTTACTCGTTCCAAACGAATTTCAAGTCTTTGAATTTGTGCAGATATAATCCTATTGTCATCGTTGATATTTACTTCCCGAGCAGAATTAGGCTCAGCAAATTCCAGTTCAACATTTGGTAGTTCTATTTCGGATAAAATGTTGAGAATGATATTAGCTATTTTTTCTGCTTTTATATATCCAACTCCGTCACATTTTCCTCTGCTTCGCTCTGAACAGCCGAAGTAACCTCCCTGATAAGACAAAACTTTTCCGCATTTCTCACATCTTAATAATCCGGTTAACCAGTGAGATAAATCTTTACGATTAGAATTATAATACTTGCCATACTTTTCTTTTTGCTTAACCAATCTTTCCTGTGTCTTATCCCAGGTTTCCATATCTATAATAGGTTCGTGATGTCCACCGCTGATAATCATATCTTCCAAATTATAGTTTCTTGAGCGTTTACCGTTTGGACTCCAACAGATTTTTCCTATGTACAACATATTATGAAGCCAATAGTCTATGGTTCTGTTCTCAATCTTACAGTTCCGATGTGTTTTTATTCCCATAGCATTCAGTTCTTTTGCAATTGTTAAAAAGCCCTTTTTGTTCAGATAGTCATTAAAAACTTTACGTATAATCTCTGCTTCTTCAGGAACAATCACATATTCACCATTTTCAACCTTATAGCCAAATCCGGGAATAGAAAGAACACCGCCTCTTTTTGCTTTTTCTGTCATTCCTCGTTTTACTTCTTCAGCGAGGTTGATACTGTAAAATTCGTCCATTGCTTCGATAATAGCTTCTATAAGGATAGATAATTTATCATCACCAATATCTTCGCTAACAGATACAACATCAATATTACGCTCTTTTCTGAGCATAGATTTATAAACGATACTGTCTTCACGATTTCGTGCAAATCGACTGAATTTCCAAACTAATATAACGTCAAACGGTTTCGGATTACATTTTGCCAAACCTATCATCTCATTAAATGCAGGTCTGTTTTTTGTTTTTCTTCCGCTGATGCCTTCATCTACAAATATAAATTCTTCAGGCAATAAAATTTGATTTTTTTCCGCATAGAGTTTTATTTTTTCCAACTGACTGTCAGGACTGTACTCAAGCTGATCATCAGTAGAAACTCGTATGTAAGCTGCCGCTACTTTCATTTTGTTTAACCTCCTTCCATGAAAAACGGCAACTATTTATTCTATACGATTATTGTATCAATGCCGCTTTTTGAAATCAAATTTTTTTGCTTTGAATTTTAATTTTTTGGTTATGGTATTCGCTCAATGCTCGTGCCTCCATATCTTTTTTCCATTGTTCCATTTCATCTTTATTTAAGCTTGAGAGCATTACATCCTGCTCATCATCACTTGCTACGAAGAGTTCAACCACAAACTCATTCATTACTACCACCTCTCATAATTTTATGTTTCAATTTCAACTTAAATAACAATGTACTTTCTGCTTTTGCGCATAAAAAAACGACCGGCATAACCGATCGTTAAAAGCAAAAGCGACTAACTTTCGTCAGCCGCCGTTTGCATATACTATTTACATTTATGCTTATTCTTCGCATTGTCTACCAAGTATTGCAGAATAATATAATTTAGCCAAACTTTTTGCACGAGTTACTAATTTAGATTCATTCCAATCATCATGCGCTTCAATAAACTTATGCATCCATTCATACGATGATTTTTTATAAATCTCAATTTTATTCTTATAATTCAAATTATCTGCTTCTTTATTCAATCTTTCCTCTAGTACAATCAGATTCCCTATATTAAGCGTGGTGTCTCCAAGTGACTCACTTAATACATGCTCAATGCTAGATTCGTCATCAAATGTTTCAGCATTTGAATAATATGAATTGATCTTGTTCAAGGTATATTTTGTCTTGACATTTGAAGGATTTTCTTTTTTTGAAAATGTAAGCTTCACAAAATTATCTTCAAACTCTTGGTAACTCGGATACAGATTATCAATTTCACTCATTAAGTTAGCAACAATACTTCTAACCTGTGCTTTATCTGCACATCTACGCAAACTGATCGCAAAATTAGAATACAGCGATTCTAATTTATTTGTTGGTAATACAGCTATTGCATTATAGGCAAAATGAAAATTTTCAAGTTTTACAACGATTTCTTTTAACTCTTTTAAAGTTAATAGGTTCTTTTCTTTTATTTCAAACAAAGCCAATAATGCTACTCTTACTTGTATTATACCAAAATAGTTTGTTAAAACATTTAAACTCTGAACTAATCCAAAATATTCTTTTCTATTGCCATAATCATCACGTACGGGATGAATGATTTTAATATAATTCTTTACATCATATTCCAATTCATTCAAAAATGTTAAAAATCTTTCTTTGTTTTTAGGAGTGATCATTGAATTAAAGCTACTGTACAATTTTTTATCAGAAACTTTTTTGTATTTTGATATCCAAAAATGCCTATAAAATGTAGCTAAACCAACACTCTCTTGACAAGAATTCAAAATTGATTTTAGATTCTTCCATTTTTCTTGCGCAATGTCTGCAGGCTCAATATCATCAAGAACTTCAAAGATTTTATTTTTTATTAAATCAATATCCGTTAGTCTTTTTCCTTTTGCATTAAGTATTTCAAAAATTAAATTTGCTTGTTTCTTATCAAAGGTAGATATTGATACAAAAATCGTATTTAAAATTTGATCTCGAATACCTTTTAATATTTCGATATATGGAATTTCATCAACCTCTTTATCTCCAAAATTGTTTTTAAGAAATTTTCTAATTTTTATTTCATCAAGGTTGTCAAAAAAGTAATTATAAGCATCTTTAATACATTCCTCTTCTTCAGATGATGGTTCTTGTTTAATCTGCTTGCTTCTGTCCTGTATAAAAAACGAAAAGAACGGGTAGTGACTATTGCTTTGTAAAATTCTAACCTCTTCACCATCATCATCCGTTGTCATGATATATTTAAAAATCTGTTCGCTAAGTACACTTTCTCCTAATTTTATGAATGTATCAGATAAAGCGGAAAACAAAATTGTGATAGAGGTCAATCTCTGTTGACCATCAACTACTTCTATTTTTGAAGCATTACTTTCTGAATAATCTCCAACAAAAAGCATAGTGCCTAAAAAATACTGATCAATGATGACCTTCCCATTTTTTATTGTTAAACAATTAAGTATATCCTCGAAAAATTCTTTATAATTATTCTTTTCCCAAGAATATGCCCTTTGAAACCTAGGGATTATAAACTGTTTTCCAGATAAAAGTAATTCTTTTATAGTCTTATCATATGTTTTTATATTCATATACCGAATCTCCTTGCTATTAGTAGGTCGAAAAATCATATATAAAATATCCTTTCTTTTTTATATAGTTTATCGATCCTTAAAATAAAATATTCTTTTCACTTGATTTTTGGTAACCAGCAAATACAGTTAACTGCTTGATTGCAGATAGTATTTTCTGCATCTCATACAGTCTCCAACAAATCTTCAATCTTGCACCCAAGTGTTTTTGAAAGTGCAAGAAGAGTGGTTGTTGCTGCTTTATTTATATCCTTTGCTTTTAGTTCGTACTGTTGCAATGTTCTTAAGTTTACTCCTGATTTCTCGGCAAGTTCTCTTTGAGAATATCCGATATTTTTACGAAGTTCCTGCAACTTTGTTGTTGTGGTTTTTCTCTCAATTATTGAATTTACAACATCAACAAACTTTTCTTCTGATGCTTCGTGAAGTGTTGGATAGAGTTTTTCGATTTCTTTCGCGGATACATTCTGAAATATATCTTTAAATGTTCTGCCCGTATCCCATTGATAATAAGCTACAATCCAACCGCACCAATACTCAGGAGAACAATCATATTCTGTCTGTACTTCCGGGAGGTCTTGCTCAATACCTGCCTTTATAATAATTTCATGAACAAGCTCTGTCCCTGACAATCCTGAAACAATTTTTGGTACACCATTTCCAAACTGTGTAGCAAATCCGGTTGCAACAAATAAATCAAAGAATTTTTCCAAGCTCATCTTACAAGCATTGACCGCATAATCTGCAGCTTCACCAAGATTTCGCATTGCATCGTCTAAATATTGTTCATCATAAGCGTGCATCATCAGGGGTTACCTCCTCACGAATAATATCTCTCATAAACAATCCATTTAAATCTTCTTTTTCAAGTTCAGCATTAAATGCTTCTCTTGCTTCATCATCTCTTGCCTTGCGCTTTGCATAGTAAATTGTATTGTCGCAAACTTCATACGACACAAATTTAATCTCATCGAATGCTTTTTTGCTTTTCAAAACAACCTGTTCTCCAAGCTTACCAAGACGCATAGTGTAAGATAACTGATTGAGTGAAATTTCGTTATTAACAAAAGCTCTTGCAAATGAGAAATACGAGTCATCAGCACGATAGCCGATAATTGCATCATAGCCTTCTGTGTCGGGCATGAAATGATCGATAAGCCATTCACGACCACGTTTCATAACCGGAGTAGATAAACGAACCTTTCTGTTCTTCATCAAAATCGCAAGCCAATGTAAAATGGTATATTCGCCTGAGGAAAGATTTAAAACCTTAAGGCTAGACAAATCTATCTCGTATTTATTTACAAAGCCGTCAACATCTTCGGTACAAGCCCATTCTTTTGCAAGCTCAATGTGCTCTGTGCAATAAAATCCTCTGCCGTAATCGTTATAGGTTTTACCCTTGCCGAACTGAGGTTTTTCAATGATTTCAGGCGAGCCATGATATATTGTCAACGTACTCATTGTTGCACCTCCATACTTCTGTAGAGTTATACATTTACATTATACTCCCACAGAAGTATTTTGTCAAGACCTCTGTGGGAGTTTGTGAAAAAACATTTATTATTCTAAATCGTAAAGTATATCTTCCAAGTCTGAGATAGCTTCCTCAACGAAGTCTGCTCGCAGTTTTTCATTGTCAACAATGCAACGATACTCTTCCGGCAAACGAATTCCTGAAGTTTTTATAATTATATGTAACAAAGAAAATGCGTCTTGTGTCATTTCGTTCTCAATCATAAATTCAAGAGAACTATAAAGATTTCTTACCTCCTCCACCGAAACTTTTTTGCATAGTTTGTCAACCATAGGAGAGATTATTGCTCCTGATACTGCATTAATTATATGTGCGTTCATAATAGCACTCCTTTCTTGAAATTATATATGTAAAATTCGTACTGTTATTTTTGTGTTGAGTACGGTGATGTACATAAGTGGTCATTACTGATATGACTCGAAATCCATCCGTGTCTGTGGTAGTCTTACCACTCAAAACCCTTTATTTTACGGGCTTTTTTCAAAATTTAATATTTTAGTTTTTAGCAGTTTCCAAAGAAAGTTTCCAAAAACTTTCGGGTTTTGAACTGTTGAAATAGATTGGGAGAGGTATCGAAGCGGTCATAACGGGGCTGACTCGAAATCAGTTTGAGAGCAATCTCACGCGGGTTCGAATCCCGCCCTCTCCGCCATTTTACGAGGTTTTTGCAAAAGCAAGAGCCTCGTTTTTCTTTTGGAAACTCGGGAAAAACCTTTGGAAACAGCCCTTACACTGCTTAAAAGTGTACCACTCCGGCTAGCGCTTCTAAAGATGCCTTTTTTGAACTTGAATCAAGATGAGCATATGTATTTGCTGTTGTAGAAAAATCGCTGTGTCCGAGCCAGAACTGGATATCCTTCAGCGGTACTCCTCTGCTGAGAAGCAGCGAAGCACTCGTGTGTCGAAGGTCATGAAATCTTATCCGTCGCATTCCGTGTCGTTTTAGTAGTCTTGGGAAAGACTCAGTTATGTAGTCTGGCTTTATTAAATTTCCAAGCTCATCTACCATAACATAGCCGATCCAC